>NZ_JAUZUU010000003.1:0-281994 GCF_031844225.1 Acinetobacter sp. RRD8 | reverse complement strand
TATTCCCAACCCAATACAACCCCTATTTTTAAATAATTCAGAAAAATCATCACGACTGTTTATTTATTCTACAAAAATCGCACTTTTCTTCATTTCTTGAGCAGTAAAGGGACTGAATTGGATAAATGACTTAATCTTTTTTCTGTTTTATTCTGTTCCTGAAAGCGTAAAGGCCGACAATCTATGTATTCACAATAGCCCCCTTCCCCACTTTCGGTTTCTTCATTTATTTTCACTTGATAACTAAAACTTCCTACATAGCCCGCTGCCAGGCCAAATTTAAAATCTCCACAACTTTGCCCTTGTACCCAGATACAAGTACCGTCTGCATTTTCATAACACCATTCAAATTCGCGCGGCAAATACATACTCTGCCCATTAGGTGTCGTGACACGCGGATAAACACGATGAACTTTAAAATAAACTTTGCGATCGAACATTTGGGTCCGCATGTTTTTTAAATCACGGAGATATATCCGCGACTGAACAATACGATTAAAACCATCCCGAATCTGCGCCAACAACAGTTGCCTGTTTTCACTGAGATTAATAATTTGATAAGTCAGGAAGGCCAAAGGTAGATAAGGAAAGTTAAAACTCCGCGCGTATTCAAAGCTTCCAAGACCATCGATCGTATATTGCTGCGCTTTATAGTTCACCGTTCCCTGACAATGACATAGCAAAGACCAGTGATCTGCCAAGGAAAACCGCATTTGGGTAAAATGAGAAATCAGTTGAGTGGTTTGAATATTTAAATCAAAACTGAGTTCCGAGTCAGAACGCTGCAAACGAAAATTTGGAAAACTTCCGCTCAATTGCTCACGATCCAGAAACTGAAACAGACCTGATCTAAAATGACAGTCCTGCTTGACCGAATAGTGATGCAATTGTCCCACCATATGTGGGCTCGAACTGCAAATCACGGTGGCGGTGTCTAAGGCTGTGGTTTCGATTGCACTCGGGTTTGCCAGCATGGGTGCATTGGGTTGCCCGATAATACTCATAAAGTTTAAATAATAGAGCGGTGCCGGAAGCCCGGGGATCATCAAACCCTGATGAATAATTTTATATTTTGAGGTGGGGCCATGATAGGCGGGATGGCGCGAAACAGTAGGAGTCTGATTCAGCTGTTTCGAACGATCTAAAAAATCTTGAAGAAACCGCATCTCAGACTCCTTATCTTTTTATAATGTACTCGATCTTTTTGCCATAAAGGTGGTTACAAAACCAGACAAGGCATAGAGAATAGAAATGACCAGAATGCCGACAGGAATATTATAAGTCATCGCTGCAAAGACGAATACGGCAATTGGTAGGACAAAAAATGGAACCCGTTTACGTTCTACAGTTTTAAATGAATAGTATTTGATATTGGAAATCATCAACAAGCCTACCGCAATGATGACCACTGCATTAATGACCTGAAGAGAAGGTTCACGAATATCAAAGATTTCTGGAAAATCCAGACCGACCCAGACCAGTGATACAATCATGATGGCAGCCAGAGGACTTGCGACACCAATAAAATAACGTTTGTCGACCACACCAATCTGTACATTGAAGCGTGCCAGACGGAACGCAGCACATGCGGTATAAACAAAACAAGCCGCCAGACCAATACGGCCCAAATCACTCAAGCCCCAGCTATACATCAAAATAGCGGGAGCTACGCCAAAAGCCAGCATGTCAGAAAGCGAGTCAAATTGTTCACCGAACGGACTTTGTGCACCAATAGCACGTGCCACACGTCCATCCAGTCCATCCAGTAATGCCGCAATAAAAATCGCATAAATAGCTTGCTGAAAATCACCATTCATACTGGCAATAATCGAGTAGAAACCTGACAACAACGCTGCCGTTGTAATCAGGTTCGGCCATAGATAGATGCCTCGACGCTTAACTTTTTGCCCTTCCTGGGTATGCTCCTCTTCTTCTACCTCAAAGGTGATGCCATCGAAAGGCACTTCAGTTGAAGAGTCACGTTCCGGTTTGCTTATATTTGTCATTCTTGTCGATCCTAGCTATGACCTGATCTTTGAAAAAATTATTCGCCCACTAACCAACGAACTGCAGCGTGACCACCGTTTTCACTCATGCGAAGATGCGGGAATAACCACTGTAGTGCTTCATCAGCATCTTCAGAGAATTTCCAAGGTGGGTTAATCACCAGCAAACCACAACCGTTCAGGCCTACTGGGGTATCATCCGGCCATACACAGACTTCACACACCAGTTGACGGCGGATACCGGTCTTAAACATTTTCTTCTCAAAACGTTCAATCATGGCACGGTCTTTAATTGGATACCAAACGGCAAATACACCTGTCGGCCATTTCTTATACGCAGCAACCAGCAGTTCGACCAACTGCGGGAAATCTTTACGTTCCAGTTCATATGGCGGATCGATCATCACCAGACCACGTTTTTCTTTTGGCGGAATGACTGCCAACAGACCTTCGTATGCATCACGCTCATGCAAACCGGCACGCTTGTCAAAAATATTATGACGAAGTTGCTGGAATACATCACGCTGCATTTCAAAAATGGTCGCTTTATCAATTTCACGCATGCCTTCTAGCGCAAACCACGGCGAACCCGGATAAGCACCCTTACCAAAGTTTTCACGCATGTTTTCAACAATTTTCAAGTATTGTTGTACGCCTTCAGGTGCATTACGCTTGATCGAATCATCCAGCTTAATAAGACGATGAATACCGTTTAAAAACTCACCTGATTTTTGCGCTTCGGCAGTCGACAAATCATATTTACCTGCACCACCATGTGTATCTACATAGCGATAAGGTTTGTCTTTTGCATTCAGTCGAGTCAACAACTGAAGCAATAAAACGTGCTTCATGACATCGGCAAAGTTGCCTGCGTGGTAAGAGTGACGGTAATTCATGTTTCAATTATTCCTAAGATCAATTGCTATTTTAACATGAAAAACTATTTCGTTCAGAAACGATTATTGAACTAAAATAGCGGACCTTTTTTTACCACACTATCGAGAATTGAAAAAATGGAAGCAGTTATCATCCCAGGGGATTGGAATGTTGATCAAATCTTAGATGATTTAGATCAACATGGCTTTAGTATTGTTGACGATGCTTACTCTAGCGAATATCAACATGCAGTGAGCCAAGAATGCTTAAGCCACTTAAACGAATTTCGTAATGCAGCCATTCAAAATGGTGTAGTTAACAACATCCGTAGTGATCATATTCTTTGGTTACAACCTGAATTTCAAATTTCCCACCTACACATCCAAACACTTCAACAATTTTCCCAAATTTTAAACCGCGCGTTTTATTTAGGCATCAAAGATGTCGAAGCACATTTCGCTTGCTATCACGCGGGTGAGTTCTATACCCTGCACCGCGACAATCCTCAAGATAAAAATGGCCGGATGATTTCCAGTGTGTATTATTTACATGGACAATGGCAGACGGACTGGGGCGGTGAACTACGCCTGCAGGACAAACATGGCCAGTGGCATATTATCCAGCCAAAACCGAACCGAATGGCGCTGTTCCAGAGCGATTTATTACATGAAGTTTTAATCTCTAAACAGCAACGCCTATCCATTACCGCCTGGCTAAGAAGTGATACCTCACTACTCTAAGACACGCTGCCGCTTTAAATTTTAATTTTTAACCTCATATAGCCATTATTGAGAAATGAGGATTGCGTTGATGCGATTAACGACCAAACAGATTATTCAACGTCTGGGTGAAACTGACCAATTGTATTTAAAAGGCAATACGCCGGAATTAACGCTTGAACGTGCTGATCTTCGTTTACAGCTGGTGACTTTAAGTGAACTGCGTCAGGAACAGCGACATTTCCTGCAAGAAGCCGTAGTGTTGCTGGAACAAGGCCGGGTAGAATTTGAAGAAATGCCGCTGCGCATGTATATCAACCTATCTTTGCATCTGGCCAAGGCTTATATGATGTTTTTTGAATTGACCAAAGAGCACCATTTCGCCCTGATTACTCAGCAAATTTTAAAGCCAATGGCCAGTTATGAACATGGGGACATTTATTTCTTTCTGGCCTATGCCAGTGCCAGTAAAAATGAGCCGGCCCTGACCCGCCACTGGTTAGGTAAGTACACCACCACTGCCGAATTTGAGCTGGAATTATTACAGCAGCATCATGCATTTAATGATTATCGTCAGCACGAATGGTTTAACAAAATATTAAAAAGCAAAATGCATTAAGCCAAAGAACAAAAACGCCTCAAATGAGGCGTTTTTTAATACAAGCTATATCATCTTATTTTAAATATCAGAAAAATATAGGAAAAATGATCAAGCAGGTTGACGCCTATAAGCGTCCATGTGCAGTTGCTGATTCAGTTCATCGACCCAAATTGCCCAATCATCATCTTGTACCAAATGGCTGATTAATAAAGAACGCTGGGCTTTATTCCAGAATGGCGCATCATGCAAGGACAGCCCTGCTGGCAGTTGATGGGTGCGTACATACAATTCAATAGCCGCAGGACTATTGGCGAGACCGAGCTGAGAAAACAAGAGCTCTAAGGATGGTTGGTTCTTTGCGAGCATCGCGCCCTCCTTATATCAGATAAATTGTAATTATTTATAGATCTAACTTATAAGATAAGACAAAAAAAACCTAGTCCTTTGACTAGGTTTGTTGTTTCTTTTTGTATGAATGCATTTAAACGCTTTGTTTGTCGCTTTCCACATGTAAAAGCTGATTTAACTTGTCAATAATGACAATCCATTCATCATCTTGGTGCCAATGTTCACGCAGGAAGGCACTTTGTCCCTCACTCCAGAATTCGGCATCTGGCAATGCGACTTCAGATGGCAATTGATGGGTATGGGTAAACTGATTAATTGAGGCTTCATCAGAAGGCAAACCCAATTGTTCAAATAATAATTCTAAAGTTAACTGTTGTTCCGTAAGCATAAATAGACTCCATCGTAATGTTAAATTATGAGCGTGTTGAGATTCGAATTCTTAGGTTGATTTATGGCTCGGTATGTCACAGGAACCTGAACCCTCTGCCTCAATATGTAATTGTTCATTTAACACATCGACAAAAATGGCCCAGTCATCATCTTTCTTCCAGTGACTGATCAGAAAGTCATGCTGTGATTTACTCCAAAAGGGAGCTTTATGCAGTGGCACATCCATACCAATTTGATGCGTACTAATAAACTCATCAATGGCTTCCGGACTCGAATCCAGACCCAATTGTTCAAAGAAAAGTTCGAAGGTAGCGCGTTGCTCTAACATCTGAACCTCCATCTTTTTATCTATAATCTTGTTTCTACCTTAGAGGGCTCATAGCGAAAACTCAGTTGTCTCTCCTTCACAGCTTGTTATTTTTTGTTGATTAAAGTGAATGGCATAAAAAAAGCACCCCAAATGGAGTGCTTTTTCAACTTAATCTGAAAAGATCAAATTATTTAAGCATGTCAGCAATTGCTGCGCGCTCTTCTTCAAGTTCATTCAACGTGAAGTTGATACGCTCTTGACTGAATTCGTCGATTTCTAGACCTTGAACGATTTTGTATTCACCGTTTTCAGTCGTCACAGGGAAACCGAACATTACGCCTTCAGGAATACCGTAAGAACCGTCAGAAGGAATACCCATAGTTACCCATTCGCCGTTTGTACCAAGAGCCCAATCGCGCATATGGTCGATTGCAGCGTTAGCAGCAGAAGCAGCAGAAGACAAACCACGTGCTTCGATAATCGCAGCACCACGTTTACCAACAGTCGGAAGGAATGTATTTGCATTCCATTCTTGGTCGTTGATCATGTCTTTAACGCTTTCGCCGTTAATTGTTGCAAAACGGTAGTCGGCATACATGGTTGGAGAGTGGTTACCCCAAACTGTAAGATTTTTGATGTCTTTAACCGCTTTACCAGTTTTAGCAGCAATTTGAGATGCAGCACGGTTGTGGTCAAGACGTAACATTGCAGTGAAGTTTTTCGCTGGAAGATCTGGAGCAGATTTCATTGCGATGTAAGCATTCGTGTTTGCAGGGTTACCAACAACTAGAACTTTAACGTCACGGCTTGCAACTTCGTTCAATGCTTGACCTTGACCGATGAAGATTTCACCGTTCACTTTAAGCAGGTCAGCACGTTCCATACCTGGACCACGTGGACGTGAACCAACTAATAACGCATAGTCAGCATCTTTAAATGCAACTTTAGGATCATCAGTACCGATCATGTCTTCTAGTAATGGGAATGCACAATCTTGAAGCTCCATCATTACGCCTTTAAGCGCTTGTTGAGCTTTCTCAAAAGGAACTTCGAGCAATTGCAAAATCACTGGTTGATCTTTACCTAGCATTTCGCCGCTTGCGATACGGAATAATAGGCTGTAACCAATTTGACCTGCAGCGCCAGTAACGGCAACACGAACTGCTTGCTTCATCTAATTATCTCCAATTGAGGATATTCAATGCGATTAAATAGTTAGTATTTAATCTAATAATCGTAAACGCGAAAGATTGTACTCCAATCCTTTGCCAGATGCATATAAAAGAGGACGGATTTCACCTAAAGTCTGATAGGAAATATAAATTAAATCGGCAAAAAAGCTCAGTATGTTCCTTTTATTGTGACAGTTTTTGGGCATGTATTAATAATGTTGGCAGGACAGGATTTGTAATTGCCATTGGGGCGATAACAGACCTTGATCGAGGTAAGCACGCTAGCTGACTGAGTCTGCTGGCAGTTGAATCGCAAGGCATTGCCCGGTAATTGTGGATTAATTTTCAGGAATTTGGCCCGCAATGTATCTACAGAAATTGTAATATTTTCCTGTTCTGTCAGTTCCGCAGGAACTTTGAGACGATCTGCATAATTGATAATCGTCCGGAAATACTGACTGGCATTCATCGGCACGCAGCCACCGATATTGCGCCATAAAATTGTCCGGGTATTGTCATCCGGCATGATCCTGGCCACTACCTTGGACTGCAGTGGTGACAGTTTCGCGGAGCTATTGGTCGTACAATTTTGTGATGTAGTCTGAGGATATAAGCCGGAGATATTCAGCGAATAACCTTCCAGACATTTTCGCTTCTTGGCATATTCCGGGTACAAGCTACATAAGGCCGGGACCATTTGTACATCCATGACATAGTCTGTTGGTGCAGCAAATGCTGCCTGACTGCTGGCCAATACTACAAGCGCAACCGATCCAGCCCAGACTCGACGATCCTTCATTATTTTCATGAATAAGTCACCATTCCCCAATAATTTTAATTTTATTGTGTATTTCGTAATGGTATCAGTTGCATGCGTTTACCCACTGACTGTGCCCCCTGTCCTAATAAAATACCGTAATGCGTGGCATTGGTCATGACATGTTTCACATAATCTCGGGTTTCAAGTAAAGGAATACTTTCAGTATATTGATCTGCGGCCATTCCCTGAAATTCTGGCTGCCAGCGGCGGGCACGGTTTGGTCCGGCATTATAGCCTGCTGTTGCCAGAACTGGACTATTGCTGAGCTGACGCTGAATGGTAGATAAATAGAATGTTCCGTAGCGAATATTGGTATTCATATCGGTGAGTGCTGCCGGATTATAAGCCTCACCCATTTGACGCGCCACCAACTTGGCCGTATCCGGCATAATCTGCATTAGACCACCCGCCCCGACATGTGAACGTGCGACGGTATTGAAACGACTTTCTTGACGCATCAAACCATAGGCCCAGGCCGGATCTATACCGGCATTTCGACTATGGCTGACCACGTAATTCTGATGTGGCATTGGATAACGATAGTTATAATTATGTTTGTTCGCGGTACGGTCAGCGGCATAAATGGCACGATCATACCAGCCCATATCCATGGCACGTTTTGCCGCGGCCAGCAACAGGTCATCATCCTTCTTTAGATAAGCCTGACGCACTGCCCAGTTCCATTCCCGGTTAATATAGTTCTCCGGGGCGCTGATATTACGTAAGGTGAAAGCACGGCGGAAATGAATATCCTGATTCAAGCGCTGCATAGCCTGATTGGATGGCTGCGCTGGATTTGGTGTACTCGCAGTCACCTGCCCCAGCTTGTCGCGTGCCAGAAGATTGTGATAGTCATCTCCGGTGGCCAGTTTACGATAAATACTCTCTGCCGTTTTTTTCGCACTACGATCTGCACGCTGTTCACTGGCCCGGGCTAGCCAGTATTGCCAGCGATCTTCCTGCTTCTGGTTAACGCTCATGCTGTCAATCGCACGGATCAGGCTTTCCCAGGCACTAAAACGGATGGCCTGACGTGCATAAATTTCGGCTTCTTCTGGGCTAAATGGCAAACCATAACTGGCATCCAAGGCATTTAAAACTTCGCGGTTGAAGTTGTTTTTCATGACTGTGGTACCACCGATATAACCGACAGCACGATATAAGGCGCGTTGTACCTGTACTGGTGTACCTTCGGCAGTCCGTTTGACGATAGACAAAGCTGAGTCCAAATCGCTATCGGCCAGACGTCCCAGCGCATAAATCAGATAGGCATGCTCTGCCGCAGTACTTTTAGGCGCAGACCACAAATAATTAGTGGGATTGGCCTGAATCGAATTCAGTTGTGCCAGAGACAGATTTAAACCAATGCCTTGCGCTGTCGCAATCGCCTGTCCTGACTGTCCGGCACGAAGTTGCCCCCAGAGTCGCTGCTGACGGTCTTCTGAGGTCATGAGTGGACTGGATAGCATCATCCGGCCTAAACCAGTACAAGATTCGGGTTGGCTATTGGTAGTTAACCAGACTTCTTTAAACTCGGCATAGACCAGTTGATCGCCAGCTTTGGCACGCACTTGTGCCACTGCACAGGCTTCGGCAGGATCGGCATTGGTTACATAAGGCAATACCGGTTGGGCAGTGCTAAAGTCTGCCATTTTTACTTTTTCTTCGACATAGTCCGCTGCCAGCTTTTCAGCCATGGCGGATTGAGGGTAACGCTGGGCAAAACTGATAATCTGGCTAACAGGCTGCATAGCAAGATTCTGGTTTAAAATCCAGTATTCCGGATAATAGCCCAAGACATCATTCTGCATAGACAGACGATATTGCTGTAACAGTTCAGTATTACCTGCATTGACTGCACGCAAGGCATCATTAAATTGTTCTTCTGCTGCCTGTGTACTCGCTGAACAGATACATGCCACACTTAAAGTAATTAATTTATAGTATTTATACATAGTTTTAGTGTGTTTCAACATCCCTTTGCCTTCTATCATCGATTTTGTGCTTTGCCCATGTTGCATATCATAAGAGCTAGTTTGAAGATTATAACCAACTCTATTGTTCAGTTATGTAACCTTATGATTAAGCAATATTAATCTACAGACAATTTTTGCCCATAAATCAATATTTTTCCACAGTTAATTTGGGCTATAAGTTTAAGCGACTTTCCTGCTAAAATATGCGCCTTTCCAAGATTTCAGTCTGTGAATTGAATTTTTATTCACCTGTTTGATGCATCAATCAGGCTGTTCGTTCACTCTTTCAACGTATTACCTTGTAGGAGCCTACATGACGGTTCAAACCTTCATTCCGAATGGTGCCCCAGCTGCCTCAGAAAACACTGTTACCCAGCCAGCGCACACCCCTGTTAGCGATGCTTCAGTCAAAAAACTGTACATCGAAACACAAGGGTGTCAGATGAATGAGTACGACAGTCACCGTATGGCAGACCTGTTAGGCGATTCTCATGGCTATGTGCTGACTAGCGATCCTAAAGATGCTGATATTCTGCTGATGAATACCTGCTCGATCCGTGAAAAAGCACAGGAGAAAGTCTTCTCCGAGCTGGGCCGCTGGCGCAAACTAAAGGATAAAAATCCTGACCTGATTATTGGTGTCGGTGGTTGTGTGGCGTCTCAGGAAGGCGATAACATCCAGAAACGTGCCAATTATGTTGATATGATTTTTGGCCCACAAACCCTGCACCGTTTGCCGCAAATGCTGGATCAGCATTTTGAACAGATTGAAAAGCCGAAAAAAGAAAAAATCAAACTGGTGGATATTTCCTTCCCCGACATCGAGAAATTTGACTTTCTGCCAGAACCTCGCGTAGAAGGTTATAAAGCCTTTGTCTCGATCATGGAAGGCTGTTCTAAGTATTGTTCTTTCTGTGTGGTACCTTATACCCGTGGTGAAGAAGTCTCTCGCCCACTGGATGATGTACTGGCTGAAATTGCCGGTCTGGCAGAAAAAGGCGTGCGTGAGATTTCACTGCTTGGTCAAAACGTGAATGGTTATCGTGGTGAAACTTTTGAAGGTAATATCTGTACCTTTGCTGATCTGTTACGTTTAGTTGCAGATATTCCGGGCATTGGCCGTATTCGTTATACCACCTCGCATCCCCTGGAATTTAATGATGACCTGATCCAGTGCTATCGTGACCTGCCACAAATGGTTTCACATCTGCATCTGCCGGTACAAAGCGGTTCCAATGATGTGTTACAAGCGATGAAGCGTAACCACACCATTGATGTCTATATCGAAAAGATTAAAAAGTTACGTGCAGTTCGCCCTGACATGCACCTATCTTCAGATTTTATCATTGGCTTCCCGGGTGAAACAGATGAAAACTTTGAAGAGACTTATCAGTTTATTCAGGATCTGGATTTCGACCATTCTTATAGTTTCATCTATTCAAAACGTCCGGGTACGCCTGCGGCAGAACTGGAAGATACGATCTCTGAAGATATCAAAAAAGAACGTCTGGCCAAAGTTCAGCAATGGATTAAGCGTTCAAGCATTGACAAGACGGATGCCATGCTCGGGACCATCCAGCGTGTACTGATCGAAAAAGTTTCTGATAAAGATCCGAATATTCTGGTCGGTACGGCGGACAATACCCGTTATGTTAACTTTATTGGTGACCCTGCCTGGGTAGGCCGCTTTGCCGAGATTGAAATTACCGAAATTAAAACTTTGAATTTAGTTTATGGTGAGCTCTTGAATCTTGAGCCTGACGTGGCGTAATGTAGAGCATATAACGCACACTTCATAAGGAACACTCTTGACTGCAGCGATTCGACGTACAGTAGCTTTTCCTGGAATTTCGATGGACCGTATACAAGCCATGTTAGGTGCCTATAACGGCCATTTGAAGCAAATTGAACAACGTTTAGACGTCAAAATCTCCCATCGTGGAGAAAGTTTTATTATTGATGGTGGAATCGATGCCGTTGAGAGAGCCGAAATGCTCTTGCAACGTCTTCATGAAGAATCTGAACATAGTCAGCAGATTAGTGCAGATACTTTACATCTGATGATTCAGGGCAGCCAGACTGACCGTGAACTTCAGCAAGATCTGGATGATCAGGAACATACGGGGCTGGACAATGTCTGGCTGCAAACCCGTAAAGGCCGGATCAACCCGCGTGGTGCCAACCAGAAACGCTATGTACAGCGCATTCTGCAAAGTGATATTTCTTTTGGTATTGGCCCTGCCGGTACAGGTAAAACCTATCTTGCCGTTGCAGCTGCAGTGGATATGCTGGAGCGCAATGAAATCCAGCGCATTCTGCTGGTTCGTCCTGCGGTTGAAGCCGGTGAAAAACTCGGTTTCCTGCCGGGAGATTTAACCCAGAAAATCGATCCTTATTTACGTCCCTTGTATGACGCGCTGTATGAAATGCTTGGCTTTGAAAAAGTGGCCAAGCTGATCGAACGTCAGGTGATTGAAGTGGCTCCGCTTGCTTATATGCGTGGCCGTACCTTGAATCATTCTTTCGTGATTCTGGATGAAGCGCAGAATACCACCCCAGAACAGATGAAGATGTTCCTGACCCGCCTAGGTTTTGGTTCACGTGCCGTGATTACCGGCGACGTAACTCAGGTAGATTTACCGCGTGGTCAGCAATCCGGTCTGTCACATGCCTTGCGTGTGATTGATAAAATTCCTGAAATTCATATCACCCGTTTCCATTCGCGTGATGTGGTACGTCATCAACTGGTACAGAAAATTGTTGAAGCCTATGAAGGCTGGGACAGTGAACAGCAGCGTTTAAGTGCTGAAGCACGTGCCGAACGAAAAGCACGTCAAGATGCCTTGATCGCTGAAAATGATGCTGCGGCCGACGCACAGCATTAAGCTTTAAACTTAAGGATTTGTGTTGAAACTTAGTCTTTCCTTACAACAGGACTTTCAGTCGCCTGAACTGGTGCTGAAACGTGCCTATATTAAAAAAGTTGTAGAAACCACTTTACGTCATATCGGCACTCAAAGTAATTGCGAAATCGGAATTGCCTGTGTCGACAATGACGAAAGTCATAAACTGAATCTGGAATATCGCGGCAAAGACAAACCGACCAATGTCCTGTCTTTCCCGAGTGAACTTCCAGATGAAATGGCACAGTTTCTGGATGCATTTCCCATTGGCGATCTGGTGATTTGCATACCTGTGGTACTGGCTGAAGCGCTTGAACAGCAGAAAGTACCATTGACGCATTTCACCCATATGCTGGTACATGGTACTTTGCATTTAATGGGATATGACCATGAAACCTCGGATGAAGATGCTGAAGAAATGGAAGGCATTGAAATCGAAACTCTGGCCAAGCTGGGCTTTGAAAATCCTTATCTGGAACAAAACTAAAATTTCTTCATAAAAAAAGCGGGCCAAGGCTCGCTTTTTTTTTATTGAAAGTTGCCCTCCCTCTAACTCCCTCCCAGAGGGAGGGAGAACATTCATTAGAATCCTATGATTGTTAAACATTATAGATATAGTTCCCTCTCCTTATTAGGAGTGGGTTAGGGAGAGGTCTTGGTAAATATCAACTTTAACGCACTTCAAACTCCGCTTCTGCCGGGTCAAAACGCCAGGTACGAATCACTCGCAGTTCGGAAATTTCTTTCATTTTACTGTCGAAAGCACCAAATGGTGCTGCCTTACGCACGGAGGATTTAGCTGCTTCATCCAACATGGCATGTCCTGAACTGTCAATCAGTCGAATGGCACGAATCCCCCCATTCTGATTCAGGATCACCATCAAACGCACTTCACCTGCCAGATTCTGCTGCTTGGCTGCTTCCGGATAGTAGCGGTTGCCATAAAATTCCACTTTTTCACGGAACTTTTCCAGATAGGCGGCCGAAACATCCTGCTTGGACTGAATCCCATCTACAGTCTTAATTTTTTGCTGACGACTGAAATTTTGCTGACGCTGTAAATATTGCGCTTCCAGACTGGCGACCATGGCCGCTTTGGCCTGAAACTGGCTCTGTAATTGCTCCTGCATTTTTTTACGCTGATTTTCTTCCGCCTGCTTTTGCCAGCTCAAGGTGGTCATCAGGACTTTTTCTTCAAAACTGAGTTCCTGTTGCTGTTGCAGCATATCCAGACTTTCTTGCAGTTCTTCGCCTGCATGTTGCTCCATTAACGGCGATGGCATATCACTCGACATGCGATGAGCTTCTCTAAACTGGCCGGAACCCTGCTGGTCCGTTTGGGCCAGAAAATCAGCATGCTCAATTTTTTCATCAGTCTGGCGCAAGCTGACCGCGATTTCTTTGGTACTGGTATCCCGATCTTGCGGCATACCAAATTCCAGTGTCAGCACGATCAAATGCAGAATGCCTGCGGCAAGCAACGCACTGCTAAACACTGGATCTTTCCACCAAGTTCTGACCAGAGGCATGAGTATCATCGTTTTTTCACATTCGCCTAAACTCAATAATGAGTTCAGCTCCCCAAAAAAGTATTTGAAAGATTAAAAATAAACGGATTCGTCATTTATCTTTTTAAAATGCCAAATCCATCAAATCTTCAACGTTACATAACTAAAACTATAAAAATGGTGCTATTTATTTTGCTAAACTTCAAGCATGAACGCTTGTATTTTTCATACAATTCGACAAGATACATCCCGAGTCAAAAATAAAGTTGCCAGGACGCTTCAGTATGCAAACGCTAATTTCCAATATCTCCAACCGAATCCGCCAAGTGTATCAGAGGGCGGAAGGATTTATTGAAGATGAGCGTGAATTTCCCCTATCGCAAGTCTTCCTAAATGCAACCTTTCAGCGCTTTGTCACAGACAATGTCGATGCATTGAAAGACTTACACGCAGATTTACATGAAGACTGGCTGCGTCTCTACGCAACACTGGATTATAAAGGCCTGATTGTCACTTTATCGGTTGATTTGAAACTGGTACAGATGGAACTGAATAAAACCACCCAGTTGATCGTGTTCGAGCAAATTAGTGATACCCAGCTGATTGAAGCCAAATATCCGAATATGCTTTATAAACTTGGCGTGCGTTTTGGCTTGTTCTTCTATCAACGTGTCTTGAATAAAGATCCTTTGGGAATGATTCTGGAAAAACTGGGCGTGATTAAAGTCATCGATGACTTGCTCTATCTGGATTTAAATCGCTGGTTAGGCAAAAGCCGATCGGTCATTGATACCTTGGGCAAAGTTCATGTGAATCACGCAGTACTTCGTGAAGCCGAACTGGTGGTGATTGGCAACGTCAATCTAGCCGCCCTGTTTAGAAAACTCTCCCAAGATCAGGAAGAGAACTGGGATGAAGACGAGATGGATGACAACCGGGTCACCCCCATTAAACAGAAAGATCCTTCTTAAATTATGCCGAACATAGTCTTTGAACAAAAGTTCCATAAAACTACATGAAATATACATTTTTGGCAGAAATATCCCTTCAACTTCCATATTTTGCCCAAATAATAAAGGGTGCAATAAGTGATATGTTTTGCCAATTGAATCAATATAGGAAAATAACTGATGGCGAAGACTGTATTCAAAATTTTAGTGATGACCACGGGTCTGAGCAGCGCAATACTGTTCACTGGTATTTCTAGCCAGGCTTTTGCCATGACTCCTTTCCAGGCCAGTTATCAATTTAGCTATAATGGCAAGAATATGGGTTCTGCAACACGGACTCTAAGTAAATCTGGCAATAACTGGACTTATGTCTTTGCTGCAAAAGCCGGGGGGATTGCCTCTGCAACCGAAACCAGCCGCTTTACTTTTAATAATGGCAAGATCGGATCAAGCAGTTTCAGTCGCAGCAGTAAAGTACTGGTGCATAACAACACCATGAGTATTAATTTTAATCCTTCCAGCAAAACTATCAGTACCAAGAAAGACGATGAAAAACGTTCTTTTGCCTGGAGAGCAGATGTTCTGGATGAGTTGAATGCAGAATTGCAAATTCGTGAAGACTTAAAAAATTCAGGCCTGAAAACAAATTACTATATCGCTGATGCCAAAGAAATTGAAGGCCGTAAGTTTGTCAAACAGGGTTCAGAGACTATAAGTACCAAATACGGATCTTTTAATACCATTAAAGTGGTGATGAAGCATAACAAGCCAGGCCGTGAGACCATCTTCTGGTTGGCGCCAAAACTTGACTATCTTCCAGTCAAAGTTTCGCATGTCGACAAGAAAACCTCCTATGGTTTGCTATTAACTGACTATAAAGGTGCAAGCAACTAAGTTTTTGGCGAATTTCACTTGATTTTTTCCGGGTGCTTTTTACAATACGCTTTTGCTTGAAAAAGCACCTGCTCTTGAGGATTCTCCCGTGCATGCACTAGAACAGAAAATCTTGGCTGAAGGCATCGTCCTCTCTGAAGAAGTTTTGAAAGTAGACTCTTTCTTAAACCATCAGATTGATCCAGTCATGATGCAACTGATTGGTCAAGAATTTGCGCGTCTGTTTAAGGATGCTGGTATTACCAAAATTATTACGATTGAAGCATCAGGTATTGCACCTGCCGTAATGGCCGGACTAGAGCTTGGCGTACCTGTAATCTTTGCACGTAAATACCAGTCTCTCACCCTGAAAGATGATTTATATCGTTCTAAAGTCTTTTCATTTACCAAACAGACTGAAAGCACAATCGCGATTTCAAATAAACACATCAGCTCAACCGATAAAGTTTTAGTGATCGATGACTTCCTGGCCAATGGTCAAGCCGCTTTAGGTCTTGCAGACCTGATTCACCAGGCAAATGCAGAAGTAGTTGGTATTGGCATTGTGATTGAAAAATCATTCCAGCCAGGTCGTGACCTGCTGCTTGAAAAAGGCTACCGTGTGGAATCACTGGCACGCGTAAAGTCTTTGACAAATGGCACAGTTGAATTTGTTCGCGACTAAGCTCGCCAATGAATTTTAAAAGAGCGCTGATGCGCTCTTTTTTTATTGTGTTTTTCTGATGATATAAATTTAAAATATCCAGAGCTCAGCCTAAGTTCTTATTGATTCTTCCAGATTTGATCCTAGATAAATGGCTTAATCTTAAGCGCCAGGCTATTTAATTTCTGAAATAGAGAGTGTCAAACAAATAAGTACTTTTTTATCCGATGAATAAACAACAATTTATGTGGATGTTATTATAAAATAAAGAGGTCTAACTATCTGCCAATAGTTAGACCTGTGTTCACCTCGAAAAAAGAGTTTATTTAACAGTCACAGTGATACTACCGCTATTCACAGCACCGATAGCGGTAGTTGTGATGCTGTTGTTAATAGCAGTTTGAGTTCCTTCTGAAATAGCACTGACAGATGCATCAATAGCACCCGCATTATAGGCAATATTCGCTACACTATAATTGCTTAAAGTTTCATTGATTTCCTCACTATAGTCAGTACTTAGTGTCGAACTCACAACTTCCGAGATATCTGAACTATCCGCAACCTCTGATAGCTCCTCTAGAGTTTCAGAATTATTAGTTGCACTCGTTACTTCACTGTAGTCGTAGTTATCCGTTGCATCTGATATGTCTGATACCACCTTATTGTAGCTACCCTGCTCAATACTGATACTACCTGTATTCGCGGCACCAATCGCAGTAGTTTCAATTGTACCTTCAATTGAACTAATGGCGTCTGGTGCTTCTCTTGTAGCTTCTGCAATTGCTTCTAAATCGACACTTGCATCAACATCACCTGTATTCACTGCAAGATTCAAAGCAGAACCATTTTCAACCTGCTGAGAAATAGAATCCAGGGTAGCTTGTAAGCCTGTATCTACGGTGACATCAGTAGGTGTTTCACCATCTTGGGCGTATGCCATACCTGCGCTAGACAGAAAGGCGACGGATAAAGCGATTGTTTTGATCGTGTTTTTCATCGTTGTTCTTCCTACTTTTGTTTTGAAGTACCTCTCGCTAAGTACTCCTTCTTATAATGGGAGCGAGCCCATTTTTAAATATTTTTAATCACGCTGCGTGCTAGACCAGTAATTTTCGACCACCTCAGGATTGGCCTCCCATAGCGTTGTGGTTTTTTCATCTTCTTGTTCTTTATCAGCCTTTTCTTGAGTATCTTTTTCTTCATTCTTTTCATTTGAAGAAGGTTGACGCTGCTTCTTGCTGATATATTTAATCAAGTCCTGTTTACTCATTTCAGGCTCTGCTTCAGGGTTTTGAATCACCTCGGACTCTTTCTGTTTAGGTGGTTTCGTATCTTTGCTTGGGGAGTTGGTTGACTTATTTTTTTCATTGGATGAGTCTGCCTGGCGTGATGCTGATTCCTGAACAGCGCTACTTGAAGCTGTACTATTTTGTTGCTGGCTTTTCTTGTACTTATGCAGTGCCACAGAACTTCGGGTTAAGTTCAATTGACCGAACTCTGGCGGTATCTGCGCACGACAGCTTTCAAATACGGCGGGCGGGACGACCTGACTTAGCAATTCAAAAGTGGCCAGATTCAACATTTGGCGCAAGGCAAAGTTAGTTGCCTCCCGTTCTCCTTTTCCAATCTGAATGTTCAAGAGTGTACGTCCAGCGAATCTACCTGCACTCAAGCCATAATCCTGTGCAGCAATTTGCTTCTGCAATGAAACATTGCCGACGACTTTACTGCTACGGGTATCGGTCAAAGATAAATCCAGACCGACCATAATCCGGGTTTGACTATAATTCGGACCGACACCAGCGATCTGCATGTCAAAACCACCACCCGGAATAAAATCCAGACTGTTAATACTGCCTGTCACATAATAATCAGAGGCCTGGATTTGTCTGGGATCACGAATGCCCCACTTGGCTTCGCTTTCGATAATCCGGGGATCACGCCGGTTCATTAAGCTTACCCCTGCCTGAAACAAGGCAGATTGCACCATATCTCCCGCACCTTGGGTCACCATTTTTCCGCTGCCACCATTGGTAACTACATCCTTACCGGTTTGATCCAAAATTGCCCCTACGGAGAAACTCACATCACTACGTAATTGTCCTTTTAGGCAGGATAAAGCCATATCAAAAGGGGTAAAAATATCGGTAATTGGGGGGCCTTGTACCAGGCTAACTGGCTTCTTGTTTGAAGGTGCCAAGCCTGTACAGCCCGTTAAAAAAGAGCTGAAAAGGACAGTGGCGCTCATGAAAGATATATGTCTTCTGGTCGAGGAGAAATTCAGCATTGTGATTCTCCTGGTCTGTTACTTAAATTAAGACAGCGCTGAGGATTTTGGTTGGTGTTTGAATTGACTGGTGCTTCATTCAGCAATTCACTCGTAATATCAATATTGTTGTCTGTACCCTCTACATTGATATTGTTGGTCGGGGTATTTACCGTCCCTATGGAAGTGGTCGAGGTGCTATGAACAGTGGTTTTACCTAATCCGGAATAATAGTCTGACTCCTTAAGTTCGATCAGATTGGCTTGAACTAGATTCTCATTGGAACGGGCACTGGATGATTTCCAACGCTGAGTCCACTCATCAGAGGTGGCATAAGCGTTACTCAGAAAACATAAACCTAATAAACCCAGATTGATAACTAATATTCTCATAATCTTAATATCCTCTGAATTAAGATATTTATTTAATTTTTCATTTAAGTAAGATTAAATTTATCTGAAAAATATTAAATCACATAAAATTATAAAATGTAAAACTTATCCCTATTCACTTATTTTTTTGTTTTATTTAAAAATATAAATTATTGTTTTTATTAAATTAATATATATTTGTTTATTATTTGTGATTTGTAAGAAATCATTATATAAATTTTTTTTGAATATAAAATTCATCCAAAAAACTTGATTAAAATAATATATTTTTTATATTATCAATAATCAAAAATTTATCTAATAAAGATTAGAATTATTATACTTTTTATATTTTAAAGGTCGTAAATTTTTATTTTATTAGAACTTCTATTTAATAAGGATAAATGTCACGATTTATTTAAAATATAATTAATCAATTACAATGAAGGTGACTTATAAAGAAACGCCAATATTCAGGTGTATTTTGGCTGAAAACTTGAATAGAACTGATAAGAACTCGTTTACATATTTTTCGACTTCCCTTCCTTTTTCATTTCGAATCCAGAAATGGCCTACCTAAGATCGCAATATTTAGACTGATGAGAGAAGAACATTTCTGATGATCTTGAGATTTGCCATTTCCTCAATGACAGGTTAAGAATTGCGTTAATCAACCAAGAAGGCATATATTTACAGCTGAAATACAATGTTTTAGCGTGAACTCAACTAGAATCAAGTGAGTATGCAATGTTTCTGATTTGCGAATTCAAAACTTATCTAGTGTGTTGTTGTATGTTATGAATAAGTGCTGATCAGGGCACACATCCTATTCCCGACAAACCTAAAACAAGCACATCTCAATCCTTGATGGAACAATCTATGCAATGTCCTAAATGTGGCTCAGCTGATATCGAACAGCGCGATCATGAACAGAATTTAAAGAAAATTGGCGGCATTCTCATGAGTTCAGCGGGTGCAACTGCAGGGACTGTAGGTGGCGCTGCTTCAGGTGCATCGATTGGCGCTGCAATTGGTACAGTAGCCGGACCTTTAGGTGTGATTGTCGGCGGAACCGTAGGCACTTTTGTCGGTGCAATCAGTGTCGGGATTACCGGCGGTGTGGTCGGTAATTTTCTGGGGAAAAAAGCCGGGGTTTCTGTCGACCGTAATCTGTTTCAGGATTATCAATGTCTGAAATGCAAATACAGATTTAGTCAAAAAGATCAAAAAGATCAAAAAGATCAAAAAGATCAAAAAGATCAAAAAGATCAAAAAGAAGCCTAATAAAATTCAGGAAATGAAGTTCATCCTTCATTTCCTGTGAGTGTTTTTCAGACTCGATTGAGTTTCAGTACCACTTCACCTAAACGCTTTCCCTGTACTTCACACAGAATTTTTTCATCCTGGCTCAAGCCCTGATCATGCCGTGGGCCGCTAACATGACTAGCACCATAAGGTGTACCACCAGTTTTGGTATTTGAGAGTGCAGATGTTGCGTTACTAAGCCCCATGATCATCATGCCATGATGAAATAACGGCGGCAGCATGGTGAGTAAAGTACTTTCCTGTCCGCCATGCATGGAACCTGATGCCGTAAACACGCAAGCCGGTTTACCGTGTAGCGCTCCATTCAGCCACAGACTCGTGGTCTGATCCCAAAAATATTTCATTTCAGAGGACATATTGCCAAAACGGGTCGGTGAACCGAGCGCCAGGCCGGCACACTGCGCCAGATCATCCAGAGTACAGTAAATATCCCCTTCTGCCGGAATACTCGGTTCAGCAACTTTTACCATACTGGAAATATTTGGAACTGTCCTGATTTTTACTGCCACGCCTGCCGCTTCAATTCCATTAGCAATCAGATGCGCCATTTCTTTGGTTGAGCCATATTTGCTGTAATATAAAACAAGGACATAAGGTTGCATCATGGTTCTTATTCATTACTTAAAAAAATAAAACTATACGATACTTTGCAAGTTTTTTGGTTAAGCTGATGGTGAAAATTCATGATGATTAAAAAAATTGAGATTGGATGCAGATGATTGTTAAGTATTTAAAGAAATTACCTTTCTATGAAAAACACTGGTTTCAATTTGTTTTATTTGTACTTCGACGCTTTGAAGCAGACCGCTGTCGCGAACAGGCAGGTTCCCTGACCTACACTACCCTGTTTGCGGTGGTGCCGATGCTGACGGTTTTTCTGGTAATTATCTCTTCCATTAAAGCGCTGGAACCTGCGCGGCAGCAATTGCAACAACTGATCTATAGTAATTTTTTACCCAAAACTACAATTGCCTTTGATAAGGCCCTGAATGCCTTTACCGATAAATCCAGCAATCTCACCATCATTGGTATTCTGTTCTTGTTTGTGACGACAGTATTGATGCTCAGCAGTATCGAAACGGTGTTTAACCGCATTTGGCGCGTGACTGAAACGCGGGGCGGAATTATGGGCTTTATGCGTTACTGGACCATCATTTCGCTCGGGCCGATTTTACTCGGCAGTGCATTTGTGATTTCTTCGACCGTGGCATCCATGAGCATTCTTAGCAATAACTTTGCCGGTTATGAGCTTGATGGCGCTTTTGTCCTCTGGGCGATTTCCTTTTCTTTGACTGTACTCGGATTTTTCATTTTGAACTGGACCATCCCGAATCGCAGTGTACCGCTTAAATCTGCCTTTATTGCCGGTCTATTTAGTGCCGTGGTGTTTGAGCTGCTGAAAAATCTGTTTGGCTATATCATGTCAAACTTTACCAGCTATGAGATCGTCTATGGTGCCTTCGCCGCCGTGCCGATTTTCCTGCTCTGGATTTATCTGTCGTGGATCATTGTGTTATTGGGGGTTGAAATTAGTTATGCCCTGACGGCGTTTGAATCTGGGCAGGACAATAAACGCCATCCCATCGTCATGCTGCTAGATCTGTTAGAACTCTTTTATAAAAAACAGAAAACCGGTGAAAGCATCAGTGAAGCACAAGCGCTTGAAGTGCTGGGCCGAGATGAAATTGGCCGCTGGCCGAGCTATGTCGCCATGTTTGAAAAGCAGAATCTAATCAAACGCACCGATGAGAATGAATATGTGCTGGTTCGCGATCTGGATCAGGTCAGCTTCTGGAATTTTTATCTGCAATTACCCTATCCACTGCCACGCAAAAACCATCTCACCAATGCCCAGACTGATGACATCTGGATGCAAAATTTCTCACCTAGATTACAGGAAACCGATCAATATCTGGAAGAAAAACTCAATTTTCCATTGTCCGAACTGTTCCGACATAAATAAAAAAATCCTCTCGCTTGAGAGGATTTTTTTTAACTGATAGCGGTAGATTTCCAGCAGACTATAGCGCCTGCAGTCACCAAACCCGTCCCGATCCAAAAACTGAGTTCGGGTCTGACATCCAGAATCAGCATTGACATGACCGAAGAAAGAATCGGCATAAAATAGGTGGCTAAAATCAGCACCTTGATATTGCCGAACTGCATACTCTGATTCCAGTTACTATAGGCGATGCCAATCAGACTACCCACCACTGCAATTCCCAACCATAGCTTGAATGTGGGCATGATAAAAGGTTCGTTTAATCCTAAATGTAAGAACCATAAGCTAATTACAGCGACCAAAAAGAAAATCGGTACACCATTTTGTCCGCGGCCATAGGTCCTAGTTAGAACGCAGTAGCAAGGCCATAACAAAGCGCCGAGAAAGGCAAAGCCATAAGCCCAAGGATTTTCAGCTAAAACCTGCATAAACTTCGGCAGATTAGTGATTTCTGGATTGACCACCAGCATCAGTCCTATTACGGCGAGCAGAAAGCCTGGAATCACCCAGAGGCGGGCCTGCAACTGTCGGGCAAAAATCGAAAAAACAATCATCAAGGGTGGCCACAGATAATTGATCATGGCAATCAGCATCACCTGTTCACGATTATCCGACCATGCCACAGCAACCAGAAATAGAATCTCATAAGCCACAAATAAAGCGCCACAACCGAGCAGATAACGCTTGGACATTTGCGTGATTTTTGGAAAGCCGGTGAACGCAAAAATCGCCAGACTGCTAAAACTATAAATTAAAGCAATCCCCTGCACTGCACTGGTGGATTCAGTAATCAGTTTCACTACGGCGACCAGACTGGCCCAGATCAGAATAGAAGACAGACCAATCCAGGTCGCTAAATTTACAGACCAGATTTTCATGCTTGCTCTTGAATGCTTTTATTGATATTCGGTTTTTTCAGCCATCCCTGCAAACTCACCAGAATCACACCCAGCATGACCATACAGGTGCCGATAATAAAATTGATTTCGATATGTTCATCCAGAATCAGTACGCCGAACAGCATGCCGAATACAGGGGTCAAAAAGGAAAATACCCCCAACCGTGATGCCAGATAATGTTTCAGCATCCAGAACCAGATCAGATAACTGGCAAAGGAAATCAGTACGGTATGAAAAATCAGACTGGAAATAGACAACACCGTCCATTGAATAGCTGCTTGCCCAGTCAGAACAGCCAGAGGCAATAACAGGATTCCACCCATCAATAATTGATAGAACAAAGTCTGGGTTGCAGGTGCCGGCTCAGACGTACACTGACTGTAGTGGCTGCCCAGAATACGCCGCCAAGCAAGGCCAGAAAATCTCCCCACAAGGCATCAGTCTGTAGACCTGACCCCGTTTGTGGACGTAACAGAAAACTGACTACAATTCCGCTAAAGGCGAGAAATATTCCGCCCCATTGCACAGCAGACAAACGCTCTGCCGGCAATTTCCAGTGCAAACCCAAAGCCACAAAAATCGGTGCGGTATAGAGTAAAACAATCGTATGCGAGGCTGAGGTATAACGCAGTGCCTCACCAATCAGATAGAATTCGGTTGCAAACAACACACCGACCAGCAATCCTGCAGGTAAATAGCGTGCATTCCACAGTTGACGGCGTACGCTTTGCTGAATCAAGGGATAAACCATCAGCGCAGACAAGGCTGAACGCAAGGCAATTTGCATCAGGGCTGAAATATCATTCGCGGCCCACTTCAGTACCACCTGTTGTAAACCCCACAACATACACAATACAAACATGATGGCAGATGCTTTGGCATCTAATGCCTGACGCTGGCTCACATACGGTCCTGTTGCTCATTTGGAAGGTACACTATAAAAGTGTCAGAAATAAAAGATATACTTCAAAACAGACAAATGATGGTGTTATTCAGGCAATTTCGGTGATGCATAAAAAAATCCAAGCAGATTCAGCTTCGCTCAAGCAACTTCCGACCCATGATCTGATTAAAGCACCTCTGTGGATCAGCTTCAGGGAGGATCCTGCGCAATCTGTTTATCCGCTACATGGCCATGCCTGGGGAGAATTTGTCTATGCTTTTCATGGAGTGATGGAAGTGAATATTAATCATATAAATTATGTGACGCCTTCACCTCACGGCATCTGGCTCCCACCGAATTTAGAGCATCGTGGTCTGAACCGTACCGCAGTTTCTCATGGCACTCTGTATGTGCATGAATCACTTTGTAGCCAACTGCCCACTCAACCGGGCATCCTGCTCAGCGCCCCCTTGGTCACTGCTTTATTTACCCACCTGAAACAACTACATCAGCAAGACCATCCAGCATTCGAGGATTCAGCTGAATATCAACGTCTGCTACAGGTACTGCTCGATCAGCTCCAGCAAGCCCAACTGGTCAGCAGTTATCTACCGCATTCAGAACATGTACTGCTGAAACAGATTTTAGATTATTTACATCAGCATCCGGCAGATCAGAGCTCGCTGCGGCAACTGGCCGAACGCGTCAATTTAACCGAGCGGACGCTAGCGCGATATAGCCAGAAAGAACTGGGAATGTCACTGCATGAATGGCGGCAACGCCTGAAAGTGATGCAGGCCATGTCTTTATTAAATGCAGGTCATAGCGTTGAAAGCATCGCCTTTGATCTGGGCTATGCCAATGCCTCGGCATTTATCAACATGTTTAAACGCTGGATGGGAAGCACCCCAGATCAATTTCGCAAACGTTATACTGTTAATGATTAAAATTATGCCTATGAAAAAGGAGCCAATAGGCTCCTTTGATTCAAAATCTTGGTTATTTCACAAAAGTCGTCCAGACATAATCCTGAGACTGCCCTTTGAGGGTCATTTTCAGTTGATCGCCTGAATGCAATGCTGCAACACCTGCCGGGGTACCGGTCATCACCACATCCCCTTCTTCCAAAGTAAAGACCTGACTGATGTCAGCCAGCAAGGTCGCAATATCAAAAATCAATAAAGCAGTATCACCTTTTTGACGCAGCTCATCATTGACTTGCAGTGTGTAATGCACATCTTTCCAGTCAGTGACTACATCGGCGACAGGTACCCAATCCGACAACAGACAAGAGCCATCAAAGGCTTTGGCACGTTCCCAAGGCTGGCCTTTTTTCTTGAGATCATCCTGTAAATCACGCAAAGTTAAGTCCAGACCTAAAGTCACCGCACCCACAGCTTCAAGTGCTTTCACAGGATCGCTTTCTTTGCTTAAAGTCCGGTCAATACGCAAGCTGAGTTCACATTCATAATGACAATTGCCCCATTCCGGATTCCACTCAATGCCTGCTTCGAGCGAACTTAAGGCACTCGGTGGCTTGATAAATAATACCGGACGATCAGGGATCGCATTGCCGAGTTCTTTGGCATGATCGGCATAACTGCGACCCACACAAACGATTTTGGATGGACGTGTGCTCATGATCAAAACTTCCCTTTTCCTTTTATAGATATCTGAATTATTTTTTAAATGTATGCTCGAACATACTCTGTTCAGTGCCGTCCTTAAATGCACGCTTCGGCACAATAACCACGGTACGGTTTTTCAATTCCAGCATATAAGTCAGTTTACCAACAGCAAAATTCTGCACTTCGCTATATGGCACCAGCTTGCTACGATCATTGGTAAAAATTTCCGCATAGTCCTGATACAAATCAATACCCTGTTCGCTTTTACCAAACTGATATTTAACAAACTGGCGTTTAAACATCATCGGCAGGAACCAGTAACGCATGATGCCTTGCAGGATCAGGAAGAATGCACCCAAAGCCACGTAATAACGTCCAACGCCATCAAAGCCCATCGAGAAACCCCAGATGATGATCCCGATACTGACCAAAGGGGTCAGAAAACGTGAAATCTGCTTTTTGCCAAAAGTCGCCAGGGCAAAACCATCCTGAGATTCTTCTAAAGTCAGAAAATAACGGGTCGATAAAGTCGGTGCTGACTCAGTCATAGCATCACATCAAAAATAAAATCTTGCCCAATACTATACCAAAATATCCATAGCGCTTATGGCCTGTCGCATCAATTACATAACTTTGCTTTGGAAATACGTACATTTGGTTTTAAATAAACAGCAATTAAAACAAAAAATACGCAACAGGATGTTGAATGAAAGAATTAAAGCAATGCATGCTCATCGGTGTTTGTTTGGCAGTTTCTGTCCCAGCACTGGCCAAGATTATTCCCTGGAATGCCGAAATACCAAGCAGTCTGAGTGCTTATCAGGGCAATGCCCAGCAACTGGCAGAATTAACCGGCGAGCGGATTCTGATTTATGCGCATCCAACCAGTAAAACCCAGCTTCCCACCTTAAACAGTAATGCAGCCAGCAAGACACAGTTTTATAGTGCGGCTGTAGTATTGCCTGTGGCTGAAGCTCAGGTTGAAAAATTGCTGCAACATTATCCGAATTATGTCGGTCTGTTTCCGACCTTAAAGTCGGCCAAAGTGCTGGAGCAGCAGGGTTCGATTCAGCAGGTTAAATATCAGGTTCATATCCCGACCCTGATTCCAGTCTTGAACTTTAAAGAAACCGTAGTGATGCAGCATCATCTGGGTGAAAACAGCATCAGCACCTTAATTATTGATGCGCCAATTCTCTATGGTGCAGGAAAACTGGAGTGGTTTGCACTGGGTCCGCATAGAACGCTGGTGACTGTCACCCAATGGGGCGACCTGAACCAGCCCAAAGGCTTTTTATTCAGTAAAATCCTGAATGCGCTACCTGAAGCCAAACTCGGCATTCCGCCGAGTACCAATGCATTTCTGCTGGAAGCACTACAACAACGCTTTAAAATCGAGCATACAGCAGCACTAGCAACTCCGATTCCGCAACTTAGATTCAACCCTCAACAGCTACAAAAAATTGCCCAGATCAGCCAAAAGTCTGGTCAACCGGTCAGTTTCATTTTTCCGAACTATCAGATTAAAGAAGGAAAAGCCTCAGAAAATTTAAGATTTAGCAGCACCTATCAATATTTTGCGCATCCAGTCGAAAAATTGCTGCCGTGGTTGGCTGCTGAAGCAACCCAGCAACTTTTCCCCCGGCAGATCAAGAAGGTCGAACTTAATCCAGTCAATACCCAAAGTGTGGATGCCAACTATAAGGTTTCGGTGGGTTTAGGGGTGATTCAGATTCCATTTAACTTCAAGATGCGTTTTTACCAGCTTGATTCCCTGCAAAACCAGTTCAATGCCAATGGCGGCGACTTGAAGTTTGTGAAAGGTGGCATGCGCTTATTGCCGCAGTCACAAGGTACCTTATTTCAAATTACCAGCAGCATGAAGATTCACGATCAGGCGCCATTCTTATTAAGAGCTATGCGCAGCATGCCCTATCACGATGTTTTACCTGCGGTAGGTGGCAATACCGTTTATGCACTGAAAGTTCAGCAAAAATTAAGATAAGAAGGATGCAGAGAGTTATTGGTTTTTTATATGAAAAATTCACACACATTCCAGACACAAAAAAACCGCATTAATGTGCGGTTTTTTCAGATTTTTTATCAAGATTGGTGCGCTCAGAGAGATTCGAACTCCCGACCCCTTAGTTCGTAGCCAAGTGCTCTATCCAGCTGAGCTATGAGCGCGACGTCTTGATGGGGTGCATTATACGAGCTTTTTCAGTCTTGTTAAGTGTTTTTTAATAAAATCACAACTGAATGTACAGTAATTAAACGATGCAGCAATATTTATAGTTTTCTGCTGAAAACTTCTACGGATTTAGAGCTAAAAGCACTTAATTAATTCAACCAAGAAGCCGGATTTTCCAAAAAATTCCAGCACTACGCAATGGGTCAACCTTAAGTATTCTCAACCAGGTATCCAGCCAGAATAGAATTCGAATATAAAACAATCGTCACCCTTGTACGCTTTATCACTCGCCTATTGTTCCAGTCTTTAATGCTCCTGCCCTTTGATAATGCGTAAACACAATACCATTTGAGCTGGCCAGGTGATCTATCAATTGAAAAGCAGCGGGTATTGATTCATGACTAAACAGGCGTTTGCCAACACCCAGAATGATTGGAAAAGTCAGCAGACGAAGTTCATCCACAAGCTCATATTTAAAAAGCGCCTGTACCACTGCAGCACTGCCATAAACTCGAATATCCCCCTCTCCTGATGCTTTAAGCTTGATTACCTCATCAATGGCTTTTCAGAAAAAGGGTATTTTGCCAGTCGGAATCCTCCAGACTGGTAGAAAGGACATATTTATTGACGTCATTAATTCCCAACCAGTCTTCAGTATGTGTGAGCCAGTAAGATTCAAAAATCTGAAAAGTATGTTTCCCTAAAAGAATATCGGAGGGCTGCATCCATTTTTGCATAATGACATCAAATGCCGGATCAGGTTCCGCATTAAAATACGGCGCCACCCAGCCACCATATTGAAAGCCACCAGATATATCTTCTTCTGGGCCGCCGGGCCCCTGCATCACGCCATCGAGGGTCAAAAACTCCTGGACAATGATTTTTCTCATCACGACTGCCTTTATTTTTATTCACTCGCCTGAGACTTATTTTTAGCATGTAATGTCTGGTGTTTCTGTAAATTTTAGACACAAAAAAACCGCAACATGTGCGGTTAATTGTTCAAGTTGGTGCGCTCAGAGAGATTCGAACTCCCGACCCCTTAGTTCGTAGCCAAGTGCTCTATCCAGCTGAGCTATGAGCGCGTAACTTGTGTGCCTAGGTTGGCAATACGTTTTTTTGCTTAACTTACTTGGTGCGCTCAGAGAGATTCGAACTCCCGACCCCTTAGTTCGTAGCCAAGTGCTCTATCCAGCTGAGCTATGAGCGCGCGACATAAGTAAGCGTGGCGGTGAGAGAGGGATTCGAACCCTCGATACAGTTACCCGTATGCGTCCTTAGCAGGGACGTGGTTTCAGCCACTCACCCATCTCACCGTAACGTGCGGCCATAATACAAATTTCGGCATGGCACTGCAAGCGCAGCATCAAAAAAAAGTGCATATTTTTGCTCGTTTAAATACTTTTTAAGCAATTCCTCGATTTTTCGTGCATTTTGATGGCAAAAAAACTGCATAAATTTCCAGTTATCGAAAATTAACAGAAAATTGAAAACTTAAATGGATTATTGCAATCATTTACGTGCAGTCTGCGCACACATGTTTTATGCTAAACCTATCTCCTAAGATAAATTTAAAGACATGATGAAAAACTGGGTCGATCCTGAAGCAAAAGCTGAAGCCGAACGTTATGACAACCCTATCCCTAGCCGCACGCTCATTTTAGAAACCATCGAAAAGAACAATGCCCAGTCCCATGCAGACCTGGTCGAACATTTTGAAATTGCAGATCAAAAAAGTATTGATGCCCTAAGCCATCGTTTAATTGCGATGGTGCGTGACGGGCAACTGATGAAAGACGGCTACAAGTTTCAGATTGCCGTCGAGCAACCTGAATCCGAAGCGACGGTTTATATCAATTCCCGGGGGATGGGAACTGCCAACATTTCCGGCCAGGACGACTTATTATTGGCTGAGCGTGAACTGCGCCTGGTCTTTAATGGTGACCGCGTTAAAGTGCGTCAGACTTCGGTAGACCGTAAAGGTAAAGCCTGGGGCTATATTACTGAAGTTGTGCAGCATCGTGTCAAACAGATCATTGGTAAAGTGTCAGAATATGATGGTGAATACTTTATCCAGCCAGCCAACCCAAATGCGCATCAGCCAATCACCCTTGAAAAAGAACTGATCGAACATGCCCAGGCTAATCTGGGTGACTCTATTCGTGTGGCGATTGATACCTATCCGACCCGTGAAGAATTCGCGACTGGACATATTGTGCAGTCCATGGCAGACAAGGCCGATACTGAAATCATTATTCCACAAACCATTTTAGAATATGGTTTGCCTTATGAATTCCCGGAAGAAGTGGTTAAAGAAGCCGAGAGCTTTAAAGAGCCAACGGCCAAAGACCGTGAAGGTCGTGTGGATCTACGTGATTTAGCCTTGGTCACCATTGATGGTGAAGATGCACGTGACTTCGATGATGCGGTTTATGCCGAAAAACGTCCGGGTGGTGGCTATCGTGTGGTCGTGGCCATTGCCGATGTCAGCCATTATGTACGTCCAGGCAAACCGCTAGATGATGAAGCGCAGGAACGCGGGACGTCAGTCTACTTCCCGCACTTCGTTTTACCGATGCTGCCTGAAGCATTGTCGAATGGCCTGTGTTCGTTAAATCCGAACGTTGACCGCCTATGTATGGTCTGTGATTTAAAACTGTCACGTGCTGGCCGAGTCACCGGTTTTGAGTTCTATCCGTCTGTCATGCATTCCAAGGCACGTTTGACCTATGATCAGGTCGCACAGTATCTGGAAGGCGACAGCCAGGCGATTACCGAAGACCGTGAAGTTCGCAAGTCGATCAACACCCTGTTCCAGCTTTATCAAGTTCTTAAAGGTTTACGTGCTGAACGTCATGCCATGGAATTTGAAACCGTTGAAACTTACATGACCTTCGACGAACTAGGCGGAATTAAAGAAATTTTGCCGCGTAGCCGTAATGATGCACATAAGCTGATTGAAGAATGTATGTTGTTGGCCAACGTCGCAGCCGCAGAATATGCATTGAAAAATGAAATGCCAATGTTGTACCGTGTGCATGAGCCACCAGAGTTCTCACGTATCCAGAAAGTCCGTGACTTCGTCAAGCTGCTGGGTTTGAATTTCCCGGAACAGCCGACTCAGAAAGATTATCAGGCGGTGATTGAAGCGACCAAAGAACGGATTGATGCACCAAGTATTCATGCGGTGTTATTACGCTCCATGATGCAGGCTTACTATGGTGCGAGTAATGCAGGCCATTATGGTCTGGCTTATGAAGCCTATACACATTTCACTTCACCAATTCGCCGTTATCCGGATCTGTTATTGCATCGTGCAATCAAAGCACATTTAAATAACAAGCCATCTCCACTTTCAGGTGGTGCTTTAGATGAAGCTGGTGACCATTTCTCTGCCACAGAACGTCGTGCAGATGAAGCATCACGCTCGGTAACGACCTGGTTGAAATGCCATTATATGCAGCAGCATCTGGGTGAAGAATTTGTCGGCATTATTAGTGCAACGGCAGAATTTGGCCTGTTTGTCACGCTAAAAGACCTGTATGTCGATGGTATGGTGCATGTCAGCCAGCTAGGCGATGACTTCTTTGTCTTTGATCAAAGCAGCCAGAATCTGATCGGCCAGAACCGTGGTCAGGTCTTTGGTCTGGGCGATGAAGTCAAAATCAAGGTTGCCGGTGTCAATCTGGAAGAACGTAAGATCGATTTTGAACTGGTGCAACAACTCAGTCATGCCGGCCGTGCAGTTCGTGCCCGTGCACCGCGCGTGAGTGAGAAAAAACCAGTATCACGTCCAGCAGCGACAGAAGAAGTGTTTGGCAATAATGAACGTGAATCTAAATCCAACTTGAGCGCCGATGGAGAACAACCCATACGACGCAAAAAAGGAAAAGGAAAACCCAGCTCTTACAGTAAAAAGTCTGCTAAACCATCTGCAGGAAAGTCTGAAGCAAAGGTTAAAGATAAAGTAAAGAAAAAGGCCAAGGTCAAAAAGAAAAAGTCGAATGCAAAAGCCAAGACTGAATAATTTTTGATGGTTTAAAAAGAGCGCTACGGCGCTCTTTTTTTCTTTTAAACCTTATCCAGAATAAATACGATTAGAGTAAAAATACTTACCGCATCGAATCATCAACTTAGATCAGTCTGATCAGGTACCTTCCCTATTTCTAAACAAAACTGACAGGAAAACTGCCTCCTATTTTGATCTACACTCAAGCAGTGAAATTCAAAAATCTGCAAAGACATATTTCCTATTTCTTTGAAACAGACTATGGAATTCTGCCTATTCTTAAACTATCTGTTTCGGAGTTTCAGCGAGCAACACCAATCAGTTGAACTATAACTCAACATTAGTAAAAGTAGCTTGGACATCATTGTGAACGAGATTGAATAAATCTCGATACCTCCTGCTTCAGAATAAATCACCGGTCAAGCTTGATTTCTCGATCAAGAAGCCTTACTTCTAGAACTAACACTGAAAATTAATTTGGCAGACCGACATGACTTTAGAAAAGGCAACTTTGCCTGTTCCGCAATTTGATCAGATTACGCTGGCTGAGCTAAAACAAAAAATTGAAAGCTGTATCGCTGAAGGGCAAAAGTTCCTGAATGAACTTACCGAAACACCTACTTCAGTACAGGAGCAGCTGGCTACTCTGGAACATGTCGACACGCTTGAAAACAATATGAGTGAGTCTTGGGGCATCCTGTCACATTTAAATGCCGTGATGAACAATGCCGAAACCCGTGATGTCTATCAAGCACTCTTACCGGGTCTTAGCGAATACTATACGCAACTGGGTCAACATACGGCGCTCTATCAGACCTATCAGCATATTTATGATGCGTCGATTTATAATGAACTGCCGGCAGCGCAGCGAAGCGCCATTAAACTGGCCTTACGTGATTTCAAACTGTCTGGGGTGGCATTAGAGGGTGAAGCGAAAAAACGTTATGCGGAAATTTCGGCTCGTCTGTCCCAATTATCATCCGACTTCTCCAACCATGTGCTAGATGCGACTCAGGCCTATTTCAGACCGCTGAATGAAGATGAGTTAGCGGGTCTATCTTCAAATAATATTGAGCTGTTAAAACAATATGGTCAGCAACGTGAGCTGGATCAACCGGTGGCTACGCTGGATTTCCCGTCTTATCTGGCGATCATGACCCATTCAGAAAATCGCCCTCTGCGTGAAGAACTCTATAAAGCTTATACCACGCGTGCGTCAGATCAGGCTGAACAGAGCGAGTTTGACAATACTGCACTGATCGAAGAAATTCTCAGTTTGCGTCTGGAAATGGCAAAACTGCTTGGCTTTAATAATTATGCGGAATTGTCCTTAGCCAGCAAAATGGCACCAAGTGTAGAGGCCGTAGACGAATTCTTGCGTGATCTGGCAGAGCATGCCCGCGCGCCAGCAGAGAAAGAAATTGCAGAACTGAAAGCGATTGCTGCTGAAGATGGCATCCGTGATCTGCAACCGTGGGACAGTGGCTATTATTCTGAAAAGCTGAAAATGCAGCAATTTAATTTGTCACAGGAAGTGCTTAAACCTTACTTCCCTGCACCAAAAATCCTGCAAGGCCTGTTCAGTATTGTGAATCGTCTGTATGGCATTCAAGTCATTGAACGTGAAGCGCCTGTCTGGCATCCAGATGCACGTTATTTTGAATTAGAAGATCAGGGTCAGGTGATTGGCGGTTTCTATTTTGACCTGTATGCACGTCAAGGCAAACGTGGCGGTGCATGGATGAGCGGTTTCCGTTCCCGTATGCAGACCAGTGATGGCTTGCAAAAACCGATTTGTTATATGGTCGGTAACTTTACTCCACCCGTCGGCAATCGCCCTGCACTCTTGACCCATGATGAAGTCATCACCTTGTTCCATGAATTTGGTCATGGCCTGCATCATATGCTGACAGAAGTGGACAATATTGCGGTAGCAGGTACCCATGGCGTGGCTTGGGATGCGGTCGAACTGCCAAGCCAGTTTATGGAATTCTGGGCCTGGGATCAGGAAAGTCTGGATCTGCTCAGCGAGCACATTGAAACTCAAGAATCCTTGCCGGCAGAGTTGCTGAAAGCCCTGCTCGATGCACGTTTCTTCCAGTCTGGCATGCAAACCCTGCGTCAGCTTGAATTTGCCCTGTTTGACCTGAGTATTCACCGAGCCAATCCGGCTTTAAATGCAACACAGGTTCAGGCTACTCTGAATGAGATCCGTGAAAAGCATGCGGTCCTACCGACCACCGACTATAACCGTTTCCAGCACAGCTTCAGTCACATTTTTGCCGGTGGTTATGCAGCAGGATATTATTCCTATAAATGGGCCGAAGTTTTGGCCAGTGATGCCTTCGACCGCTTTGAAGATGAAGGTATTTTTAATACCACTACCGGAAAGCAGTTTCGGGAAAATATCCTCGCAGTTGGCGGAAAAGACACAGCACTTGACGCATTTATCAATTTCCGCGGACGCGAGCCAAAAATAGATGCGTTGCTGCGTCATCAAGGTTGGACGAACCCCTCTAAAAACGCTTAAACTAGCTTTTTAAGTTGATCACAAGGTGAGTATGATGACCATTAAACGTCGTTTCATTGCAGGCGCAAAATGTCCAAAATGTCAGGCGTTAGATCGCGTCGTCATGCTGACCTCTGGTGAAGATGAATGGATCGAATGTATTGAATGTGGTTATGAAGAAAATCGTCCCACACATGTTGATCAACCAGAAACACCAGCTGTTCCAGATGAAGTTGGCGTGATTCAGTTTAAACCTCGTTCAGTAAAATAAAAATCAAGGTTCAAGCTATGTCAGTAGAACAAAGAAATAACCCCAAACTTTTAATGGGGATTATGGGGGCTTTAGTTACTGTCGTTGCATTGGTATTGCTATATCAGTGGTTGAATGCCTTTTCCGGTGAAGCGGAACGCATACATCAGGAAGATATCGCGGCTGTTCCGGCAGCAAAACCTGCGGCGAAAACTGAAGAAGATACGGCGGCAGCGAAAGCACCTGAGACGATCGAAGCTAAAGCACTGGTATCAAATCAGCTGTTAGATGCACCAGTGCCGGAGAATGCCAGTTTGGCCAAAGAAGAAGTGGCTAAATTAGATGACATCCAAGTTCAGCTCAATGAACAAAAAGCCACACTGGATGCGCAGCATAGCGATGCCGACCAGTTGATCCAACTGAAAGAGGAACAGATCAAGTTACTTGAAGCACAACTTGCTCAAAGCCAGTAAATCTCGACAGCATTTCAGCTAGAATATCGTCAGATCTTCTAGCTCAGTTGTTTCCATGTCTGCCCCAGCCGCTCCGCATCTGCTTAAAGCCATTCTGTTACTGACCTGCTCTGCTTTTCTCTTTTCAGTCATGGGCGTCTGTATCCGTTATGCCTCAACAACAGTTGATAATGCTACCGTGGTCTTCTTTCGCAATTTTGTTGGGCTGTTTATTTTCCTGCCTTTCATTTTCAATAAAGGCATTGGTTTTTTCAAAACTGAAAAACTATGGATGCACACTTGGCGCGCAGTGGTCGGCCTGACTGCCATGTACGGCTTTTTCTATGCAATTGCTCATTTAAAACTCTCCAATGCTATGGTCTTTACCTACTCTTCCCCGATTTTTATTCCGCTGATTGCCTGGCTATTTCTCAAGGAAAAAATCACCACAAGCATGTTAGCCGCAGCTCTGATTGGTTTCATCGGCGTACTCTGTGTCGCCAAACCAGATTCGGGTCTAATTAACCTGATGTCGGTCATTGGTTTGAGTGCCAGCTTTCTGGCGGCGATGGCCTTTGTCACGGTTCGGGCACTGACCAAAACCGATTCTCCGGAAAAAATCGTGTTTTATTTCTGCTTTATTGGCACCCTGATTTCAGTGATTCCGATGTTCTGGCTATGGCGACCTTATACCCTGACAGAACTCAGCTATCTGATTACTGCCGGCATCCTGGCCAATTTCAGCCAACTGTTTATGTCAAATGCCTACAAGCTGGCTCCGGCAGGACAGATTGGACCGGTCAACTATGTGGCGATTTTCTTTGCCGGCATCTGGGGCTTTCTGTTCTGGCAGGAAGTTCCGGACCTCTATAGCGTGATTGGGCTGGGGCTGATTTTCTGTGCGATTCTATTGTGTAGCCCGATCCTACAAAAGCGCCTGAATTCATCCAAAATTTGATTAACGAATTTAAATCAAATAAATAAAAAAGCACCCGAAAGTGCTTTTTTATTGCTTTTCTTTTATTGATACCAGCCGAACAGCTTAAACATATAAGGCACATAGGCAATGATCAGCATCGCAGGCAGCAATACTATCATCGGCAAAATCCAGCGTTCATAACGGTAGTAGAAAGACAAGTGTCGTACTTCTGCATCCGCCTCGGCCACTTCGGCATCGCCAATCGACTGTCTGGCCAGCAGATGATTTAGCGCAACCGGTGGCGTCACATAACCCAGCTCAAAACCAATCAGGGTAATCATCCAGAAATGTACTGGATGAATGCCGTATTGATAGGCCACTGGAGCCACGGTCGCCGAGATCAGAATCACCGCGCCAAATGGATCCATGATCATCCCGACAAAAATCATCAAGCCGACAATCAGGGAAATCACCAGAATGGTACTGCTGATGTCGGTCGGGAAGGCTTCCATAATTTCAATACGTTCCAGCAAGCCACCCACACTCACCGAAAGTGCCATCAGAATGACCAAGGCACCAATATGGCCCACCGTCTCACTGGTCGAAATATGCATAGACTTCCAGAAACCGACATTACGCAAAATTTCAGTCGCTTTTGAACGCTGCACAGTATGATCAACAGCCAATTCTTTGCCTGGTTGTTCACTATGTTCAGCCTCACGATATTCTGCATTGGCTGCGGCACCGGCTGTCGCCAGTTCAGGTGCCGATCTTGAGTTTAAAGTTGCGGTCAAAGTTTCATCCCAATGCCCCACTGCCGGCAACGGCGCAGGTTCATGACGCAACTTGTCGAACAAGACAATCATCAGCAGAATGACTGGCATCATCACTGGTGCGGTAAATTCATTCAGGTCAGTCGACAAGGCATATTTATAGAATAACCAGATCAGAATGAAAATCACGATATATGGAATAATCGCAATGAAGGCGCGACCGGATTGAGGAGCAGCCACGATAGGTGCAGCAATCCGGAATTTGTTTTCTGCAAAGAACAGGGAAATTACCAGGAATAAAGTCGAACTGAGCAGGAAGACATAAATCCCGTAGTGATAGAGTAAGTCGGTGGTCACTTCTTTATTCAGTGATGCCACCACGACAATCAGCAAGCAAGGACGTAAAACCACGCCCAGTGAACCAGACATTGCAGTGGCGGCCAATGCAAACTGACGGCGTCCGCCCGCATTCCAGACTTCCTTATAAATAATCGCACCTGCGGCAATTACGAAAATCCCTGATGCTCCGGTATAGGCGGTCGGTAATGCAGCTGCCAGCAAGATTAACCAGGTCAGGGTTTCAGGGGCCAGATTCCATGGACGCAGAATATTCAGGAACATGTCCACGACACGGGTCTGTTTCAGCAACATACCGGCCCAGATAAACAAGGCCAGATTTAGGAAAATACTGGAAAACTCTACCAATTGACCGAGGTAAATCCCCTGTCCCATTGGATAGTCCATAAAGAAGGTGAAATTTATTCCGGTGGTAATAGCCATATAGGCATATAGCGGTACACTCAGAAAGGCCAGACCAAAACTGCCGCCCTCACGCGTCGGTTTCGGTTGTTTGATCACCTGATACAGGCTGATCAAAGTGAGTGCGCTGAACAGAATCATCCACAACCAGTAAATGTACTTCATCTCCCCCATCGGCACGCCCGAGTTCAATACGGACTGATATTGGCTATAGGATGAAAATGCCAGGAAAGCATTAGCGACCAGCATGGCGACCGAATAAACTTTAAAGTCGATACGCGTGCTCGGGCTACGCAAGCCAATATGATGGGTTTTTAGAGTGGCACTGATCGCAGCAAAGACCACCATGATGACCAGAAGCAAAGCCCGGTTTTCCGTACCAAACTTGAAGATGCCAAAGAAAGAAGTTTCAAAGGTCCGATAAGCCCGAATACTTGGATGTGCTTGCACATGTTGAATGGCTTTATCATAAAACAGGTAGGATTCTTCACAGACCTGCTGTGCCTGTAACACCGCAGCACGGACATCCGCTTCCGAACGCACTCCGAAGAAATCGGCGTATTCATCGGCTGCATCGGCTTTCATCTGCTGCTGAACACGCTGATCGACATTGATATTGCGTTCACATTGTGGACGCGTCGGTTCAGCCCTTAAAAATGAATATTGCATTCCGGTTGCCGGATCGCCGTAAATACGCTCGCCCATACGCAGCAACTGGCCGTGAATCATTTCCCCGGTGCCAATAATCAAAGTGAGCAAAAGTAAAACCAGCACGACGAAGGTCGAGATCCACTCTGTCCATATATAACGCAACAGACCTAATCCTGATCTGTTTTGATCATCATTTTGCATGTGTATTCCTATTTTTATTTTAGCGGCCTGATGCTTGGTCTAGGACGCTGATCTTCCCTTCTGCCCCGAAAATTCCTTTTCAAAGGTCAGGATCTTTATTTTATGTTTTGACTTTGCATGAAAGTTGGCACAATAAAAATGACAATTTATATTTTCTTTTTGTATTTTCTGCCAAGAAAATTATTTACCCCTACACTTTAATTATCCCGAAAATAATTACTCACAATATAGATCAGCGCCAGAATAACGCCCCAAATCACCCCAAGTAAATGTGCCTCAACCAAAACCGGGCTGCCGATCAGCTGCGCCGTCCCGACATTGCCAATGGTGTTTTCCCAGACCAGTTTGGCAAAAATCAAAAATAACACCAGCGCCGCAAAGCTGCGTTCCCGCTTATACAGCAAATGTACACAGGCTACGGCTACATAGGCCCCATGCAGCACGCCCGACAGGCCAGCATAGGCTTCAATATTGGGTAAGAAAAAATAAAAACTTAAACTGATCAACGGCGGTAAGATCAGCAAAATGGCACAGAAATGCCAGACGGTAGCGCGTGGAAAAATAAAAGGTAAACAGATAAAGGCGAGAATATTCAGAAAATAATGGATCCAGCCCACATGCACCCAATGCGCTGTCCAGAGTCGCCAGAATTCACCCAGCAGGCTCTCTTGCCAGTAGATGAAATGATCCTGAAAAATTTGCAGACATGCAGAGAGAGAGACAAAAGCCGCTAGAAAAATAATTTTTCGTCGAAAATGTTGATCTAGCATCGGCCTATTGTCCTCCCTGACTATCTAGTTTGACTTCATTCCTGAAGATTCATACATAATATCTGCATTACAGATCCGCACTGAACAGATCATCGAGCTCGGAAGAACTGTCGGATTCATCCCAGAAACGTTGCATGCCATCATCGCCACTGCGTATACCGGTATTTTCTGTCCAGTAACGATCCGATATGCCACTGACCATAATTGCAGCCATGCTGTCGATCAGCTTGAATTGCGGATTCACCGGTTTTTCCTCGGTACGTGCCTGAGCAAAGGTTTTTAAGGCATCCCGGACTTTGGCATCATCCCCACTGGCCTGAGCCGCTACGGCATACAAAGCATGAGATAAACGTACACCTTTTTGCTCGCCAATTTGTGTAGATTGTTTTAATGTTTGGTAAGGGTCAGGCTTGCCTTCCCCTGCGCCCGGCAATAAGGTCCAGATCACTGCACGGGTGGCATTCGGCGCACCCCAGAATTTCGCGTTATCCAGACACACCATGCCACGCTCGACCACGGCAGCAATATCTTTCGGTACATGCACTGCACCACCCGAGTTAATATCATTGGTCATGGCCTGCAAGCCACTGAGCATACCCAACAGATAAACCGTTTGCTCGATATCACTGTTCATGCGTGGGCATTCTTCACCCAGGGCTTTTTGGTATTTCTTTTCATAACGGCTCTGGAACAGTTGATAACCGGTATATTGACGCTGTGCTGCCAGTGCCGCCCAGCGCTTCTGCTCGATTCGGGCATCTTGAGCTTCTGCCACCTGATTGGTTTTTGAAGCACGTAAATAGCGTAACTCGGCTTCCAGCGCTTTTTGCTCGGCACAAATACCGGCAGCCGAATACATCAGCACGGCCACCCGTGTTGGATCCGCCCCCATTTCTTTGGTCGCCATAATGGCCGGCGTTAAAGAATTCCCTGAATTACACACCATTTCAGCATCATCCATCGCTAAAATCGGCGGTACAATATGGTTTTCGGTGAAACCCAGTGCAACATTGGCACCGGTTTTAATGACCTGAGAACACCCCGTCAAAACTGTTGTTGTTATTGCAATGGTCGCCATACCTTGGCATATTTTACGGACGTCTGACATTTTCCTGTCCTCTATAATTGTGATTATGTCCATCTTTCTGCTAAAGATATCAGAAGCATTTTGTGAATAAAAGAGTATTTACTCTAATTTAGACGAGACACTTTGCCATTAAATAGCCGCGCTGCAATTGACTGTATTTAGAAGAATACCAAATTTTGGGCAAAAAAAAGTAGCATTGCGACGGTTCAGCACATGCTACTTATTAACTGTACAAGCAGAAAAATAATAAACCCTGCTTGATTAAGATGAAAATTTATCCTTCAACACTGTCCCGAGTCGTCCGATCACCAGCGTTAAAACAATCGCTACGATCAGAAACATCCATACTGGAAATTCCATTAAGGTCTCCCGTAGTTGCTGTTAGTGAGTTAAATGTACAGGCTAAAAATAAAACATAGGGAATAAATTGTCAGACAATTTCTCTAAGTCATGGATTAACCTTGATTTCTGTCTGACAATAAAAATAGGAATTTGGTCTAAATATTTGTTTTATGAGCATTTTAATTAAATCATTAAAATGCGTTTGTTTTACAACTAAATTAATTTAGTCAATAATTTTAAGGATTTCCATTGTTTGAAGGGCAATTGATCACACCAGATCAATAAAGGTCGCGCCTTGGCATGCTGAAAATACACCACAATATACGCCTGATGATCAATTACGTGACTAATACATACCCGACGGGTCGGTCGTGCTTTGGTAGTCAATGACCATTCACGTCCATCCAGATATTCAAACTGCTCAATCTGTGGTGTCTTGCGGTAAAACAGCTGATAAATCACCAAGCCTATGACAGCGCACACTGCCCAAAGTGCAATCGGCAATAACTGATACAACAGATACATCAGCAGTGCAAAAATAAAAAGCTGAAACGCCAATGCACAGAGACTGCGTTTCAGCTTAAAGCAACGATTATCCATGAACGTAAAATTTAAGCTTCTTGATAAAATCTTTTAGTTCAGGACGCGGCGGCTCAGACACTTCCATAAACCAGTCCAGCAAATCCGGGTCTTCCTGCTCAACCAGCTCTGCAAACATCTGTTTTTCGAAAGGCTCAGCATTCAGGTAATGGTTTTTTACGTAGGGATCAAAATATACATCCAGTTCTTTTAGACCACGACGCGCACGATAAATCACTTTGCGCTCTTCTAAGCTGATGTCATCAGTCATCGAATTTCCCCAACTCGTTATAAACCCGAATAGTTTACCTGAAGCGCTGGCTGAATTTCGAGGGATTTCATAGAAATGACCAAAAGCATCAGCAGATTGAAGTCATTTGAACATTCCGCTCATTGCTGCTGATCTTGGCATGGCCTAAGTTAAACCAAACAGATCAAAATAAGGAATAACAAGATGCAATCTGCAGCCATTCGCCCACTCGCTCCGATGCTGCCGCGCCAACTCTTTACTGCCGAACATGAGGCTTTTCGCGAGACGGTACGTAAATTTTATGAGAAAGAAGTCATTCCACATACCGAGCGTTATGAAAGCCAGCAGCATGTAGATCGAGAGCTATGGAATAAAGCCGGTGAGCTTGGATTGCTCTGCGCTACCATGCCTGAGGAATATGGCGGCTCTGGCGTAGACCGGCTGTATAGCATGATTTTGATTGAGGAACAGGCCTATGCCGGAGATTCAGCGACTGGATTTTCATTGCATTCAGATATTGTTGCCAATTATCTGCTGAATTTTGGTAATGAAGCTCAAAAACAACAATGGTTACCGAAAATGGCGTCTGGAGAGGTCGTCACCGCGATTGCCATGACCGAACCGGGAACTGGCTCTGACCTGCAAGCAGTGCGTACCTCGGCAGTACTCGATGGCGATGACTATGTGATTAATGGTTCCAAAATCTTTATTACCAATGGCTATCTCTGTGATATGTCCATCGTGGTTTGTAAAACCGGCAATAATGACAAAGGTTCGGCCAATCTGTCATTGATTATGGTCGAAGCCGACCAAGCTGGATTTAGTAAAGGCAAGCCGCTGAATAAAATTGGCATGAAAGGCCAGGATACCTGCGAACTGTTCTTTGACAATGTTCGGGTACCCAAAGAAAACCTGCTCGGTCTGGAAGGCATGGGCTTTATGATGCTGATGAAAGAACTGGCTTGGGAACGCCTGATTGTGGCGATTATCTGTCAGGCAGGCGCTGAAGCCGCTTTTGCCCATACAGTGAAATATACCAAGGAACGTCAGGCTTTTGGCAAGAGCATCAGCCATTTTCAAAATACCCGTTTTAAACTGGCAGAACTGCGTACCGAGATCGATGTCTGTCGCGCTTATCTGGATCGCTGTATGCAGCTGCAACTCAATCACGAACTAGGCGTAGATGCCGCTGCTGCGGCCAAATATAAGATTTCAGAAATGTACAGCAAAGTCGTTGATGAATGTCTGCAATTGCATGGCGGCTATGGTTATATGCTGGAATATCCGATTGCCCGTGCCTATATCGACAACCGTGCCAATCGGATTTATGCGGGTACCAATGAAATCATGAAAGAACTCATCGCCCGTTCACTTTAAAATGGATTCATAAAAAAGGAGTCTCTTAGGACTCCTTTTTCTGTATGCAAAAATATAACTTTAAGAAACCAGACGCGGTTTATGCTTTAAAACATTGCTGTTTTTTCTAAATTTCAGCACGCCATCTTCAAACGAAGCCTGTTTGAGCTCCTTACGGTCTGCGAGATAATTATTGCTGACTTTCCACGGTGCATGTTTGCCCTGCTTTGGCATCACGTCTGCAGCACGGGCAATATAACCCGAACTGAGACTGCCCATGACGGTATCCTGAAGCAATTCACTCTGATCTCCCTGAGCAATCACCTGCGCATAACCTTGCTGATCCATATAATTCAACAGACGGCAAATATACTCAGCTGCAATGTCGACTTTAAGCGTCCAGGAGGCATTAATATAGCCAATAATCAGCGCCATATTCGGTATATCACTGACCATGATGCCTCTATACAGCATATGCTGTGAGGTATCGATAGGCTGACCATCCATCGTCGCCAGAATCCTGCCGAGAATTTGGATATTCAGGCCAGTGGCAGAGACGATAATATCAGCATCCAGATGTTGACCGGATTTCAGCTGAATTCCCGTTTCGGTAAAGATTTCTATCTGATCCGTTGCAACCGATGCCTGCCCTTCACGTAAAATTTTAAACAGATCCCCATCCGGCACCACACACAGACGCTGATCCCAAGGTTCATAATTCGGGGTAAAGTGCTTCATGTCTACTTTACCTTTCAGCTGGAATTGCACCGATTTAAGCAAAAGTGATTTTAATAATTTTGGCTGTTTCTGTGCCAAAGCATAAATCCCGCGCTGCATGACGATATTACGCGCACGTGTCAGCTTGTAGGCGACCTCCTCAGGCAGATATTTACGCATTTTTGAATAAATAAAATCGACCGAAGGCACAGAGGCAATATAAGTCGGTGAACGCTGCAACATGGTCACATGACCTGCTCCACCTTTGACCATCGCAGGAACCAAGGTAATCGCGGTCGCACCACTACCAATAATGACCACCTTTTTGCCTTTATAGTTTAAATTTTCCGGCCAATGTTGCGGATGAATAAACTCACCTTTGAATGCAGTTTGATTTGGAAACTCCGGCTGAAAACCCTGATCATAATTATAATAACCGGTACAACCCAGTATAAAGTTGGCGATCCAGATCTGCGTCTTACCCTGTGCGTCCACAATCTCTACTGACCATTTGCAGGTGGCAGAATCATAATTAGCACTCAGAACCCGATGCTGGAAATGGATTTTTGGCTGAAGTTTAAACTCTTCTACTACTTCAGCCAGATAATTTTTGATGGATGCGCCATCGGCAAGCACGCTTTCTTTCTTCCAGGGTTTGAAATTAAAACCAAAAGTCGACATATCCGAATCAGAACGGATTCCCGGATATTTAAACAGATCCCAAGTTCCACCAATACTTTCGCGGCGTTCAATAATCTCAAAAGAGCGTTGCGGACAATGTTTAGAAAGATGTGCTGCTAGACCAATCCCCGAGATCCCCGCACCCACAATTAAAATATCTACCTGCTTTTCCATGTTGTTCTTTTACCTAAGCGATGCTATCTGTTTTTATTAAATCACAAAACTGACAATACACAATGTCAAGTTCATTAAAAAGCCACTATTTTTTTATCTTTTCAGGCCAGATCAGTTATGTTGAACTCAATCACTTTAAATTAAAATATACAGGCATTAAAAAAGGCCGGTTTATTCAACCGACCTTTTCGAACAACTTGCGTTATTCTTCACGAAATTAGTTAACTTCGCGATCTACTAGCTCAACGTAAGCCATCGGTGCAGCATCACCTGCACGGAAGCCCGCTTTAAGAACACGTAGATAACCGCCGTTACGCTCTTTGTAACGAGGGCCAAGAACGGTAAATAATTTACCAACAGTTGCTGCTGAACGAGTACGAGCAAACGCCAAACGACGGTTTGCTACTGTATCGTTTTTAGCTAAAGTGATTAAAGGCTCAGCTACACGACGTAACTCTTTTGCTTTAGGCACAGTTGTTTTGATCAACTCGTGCTCGAACAAAGAGTTAGCCATGTTTTGGAACATCGCTTTACGATGACTGCTTGTACGGCCTAATTTCACACCACTATTACGATGACGCATGGTGATAGTCCTACTTAATTAACGGCTACGATAGGCGAAACGATCGTCCATACGGAGACTAGCCGGTGGCCAGTTCTCTAAACGCATGCCGAGTTGTAAGCCTTTAGAAGCCAGAACATCTTTGATCTCAGTAAGCGATTTTTTACCCAAGTTAGGAGTTTTAAGCAACTCAACTTCGGTACGCTGTACAAGATCACCAATGTAGTAAATGTTTTCTGCTTTCAAACAGTTAGCAGAACGAACAGTTAGCTCTAGATCATCTACTGGGCGAAGCAAGATTGGGTCAACTTCTTCACGAGGCTCTTGAGCAACAGGTGCTTGATCTTTCTGAAGGTCAACGAAGATCGCAATTTGTTGCTGCAAAATAGTTGCAGCTTTGCGGATCGCTTCTTCAGGATCGACAGTACCGTTAGTTTCAAGATCAATGATCAGTTTATCAAGGTCAGTACGTTGTTCTACACGCGCGTTTTCCACGGTATATGAAACACGTTTGATTGGGCTGTAAGACGCATCTAACTGCAAGCGACCCACTGGGCGAGTTTCGCCTTCTGGGAAGCGTGAATCAGAAGTCTCGTAGCCACGACCTTGAGCCACTTTCAGACGCATTTTCAATGAGCCTGAGGCACTTAAAATACCGATCAAATGTTCAGGGTTAACCACTTCAACATTATGAGGTAAACGAAGGTCAGCCGCAGTTACGTCGCCTGCACCTTGTTTCTCTAATGTTAAATAAGCTTCATTTTGATCGAACAGCTTAATCGACAATCCTTTTAGGTTCAGCAAGAGCTCGACGATGTCCTGCTGCAAGCCTTCCAAAGTACTGTACTCGTGCTCGACCCCTTCAATCTCAACTTCTACCACAGCTGCGCCAGGTAGAGAAGAAAGAAGGATGCGACGTAAAGCATTACCAAGAGTATGACCGAAGCCACGCTCTAATGGTTCTAGAATAACTTTTGCCGAGGTCCCGCTTGCCGCTTCGACCTTGATCGCTTGCGGAGTTAGAAACTCATTTGCAGTACGCGTCATATTGCTTCCTCAAGGATTATTTAGAATACAATTCTACAATCAAGCTTTCGTTGATTTCAGCAGGTAAATCAGAACGATCCGGTGCAGCTTTGAACGTACCTTCTAATTTAGAATGGTCAATTTCCATCCAAGAAGGCATGCCACGTTGAGTAGCCAATTCAATTGCGTTTTTGATACGTAATTGTTGCTTAGCGCCTTCGTGAACTGCGATCACATCACCCGCTTTAACTTGGATAGACGCAATGTTAACACGACGGCCATTCAAAGTGATGCTACGGTGAGATACTAACTGACGAGCTTCTGCACGAGTAGAACCGAAACCCATACGATAAACAACGTTATCAAGACGGCTTTCAAGTAGCTTCAACAGGTTTTCACCAGTTGCGCCTTTAACACGAGCAGCTTCTTTATAGTAGTTACTAAATTGACGCTCTAAAACACCGTACATGCGACGTACTTTTTGTTTTTCACGTAATTGTAGTGAGTACTCAGATTGTTTACCACCACGAGCCCCGCCGTGTTGGCCAGGAACTTTCGCATGTTTTTTTGTCTTAACATCAAACGGTTTAACGCCTGATTTAAGTTGCAGGTCTGTCCCTTCGCGACGAGAGAGTTTGCATTTTGGACCAATATAACGAGCCATGAATGTTTCTCCTTACACGCGACGTTTTTTAGGTGGACGGCAACCGTTGTGCGGGATTGGCGTCACATCGGTAATGCTGTTAATTTTATAACCCACTGCACCTAAAGCACGAACCGCAGATTCACGACCAGGACCAGGACCTTTTACAAGGACGTCCAAGTTTTTCAAACCGTAGTCTAAAGCAGCTTTACCAGCAACTTCAGCAGCTACCTGAGCAGCGAACGGAGTTGATTTACGTGATCCACGGAAGCCTTGTCCACCTGAAGTGGCCCAAGCCAGTGCATTACCTTGACGATCGGTAATAGTCACAATGGTGTTATTAAAAGAAGCGTGAATGTGTGCGACACCTTCAGAGACGGTACGAGTGACCTTCTTGCGTGCGCGAGTATCTTTAGCCATCTTTTAGCTTCCAGAAATCTTATTTCTTAATAGGTTTGCGCGGACCTTTACGGGTACGAGCGTTAGTTTTGGTGCGTTGACCGCGGACAGGCAAGCTGCGACGATGACGAAGACCGCGGTAGCAGCCTAAATCCATTAAACGTTTAATGTTCATGGAAATTTCGCGACGTAAATCACCTTCGGTCGGAACCTTAGCAACTTCTGCACGAATCGCATCAAGCTGAGCGTCATCTAATTCACGGATCTTAGTAGTTGGAGCAATACCAGCAGCAGCTAAGATAGCTTTTGAAGTATGGCGACCAATACCAAAGATATACGTTAGAGAGATAACAGCGTGCTTGTTATCCGGAATGTTTACACCGGCAATACGAGCCATTCAATTTTCTCCAAAAAGGCAGTAGATAATCAACCGCCCCACAAAAATCTTGAGGGGCGGATAATAACCTAATTCGCCTACAGAAATCAACAGGTCTTAATCAGATTAACCTTGACGCTGCTTATGACGAGGTTCTGCGCTACAAATTACGCGGATAACCCCATTACGACGGATAACTTTACAGCTACCACAAATTTTCTTAACAGAAGCTTGTACTTTCATGATGAAACCTCAAGTGCGCTTATCCCTTAGGATGAGCAGTCGTTTTTCTCATTAACGTTTGATTATCGTATTGGTGCGAAGTAAGGTGTGATTGCAGCTGAGCCATAAAGTCCATCACCACTACCACAACAATCAGCAAAGAGGTACCACCCAAATAGAATGGAATACCAAATGAACTTTGCAATACCATCGGCATCAAACAAATGACGGTGATGTAAATCGCGCCAATAAACGTCAAACGATTGAGAATATGATCTAAGTAACGAGCAGTTTGCTCACCTGGACGTATACCAGGCACGTAAGCTCCGCTGCGTTTCAAGTTCTCTGACACTTCTTTAGGACTAAATACCAGTGCTGTATAGAAGTAACAGAAAAAGATAATTAACGCACCAAAGAGCACCAAATACAACGGCTGACCAGGCGACAACACCAATGCCACATCTTGCAGGCTACGCTTAATAAATCCAGCATTTGGATCTGCACTACCCACCCACTGACCTAAGCTCGCAGGGAACAAAAGCAATGAGCTTGCAAAAATTGCCGGAATCACACCCGCCATATTAATTTTTAATGGCAAATGTGTCTGCTGTGCAGTAAATACACGACGACCTTGTTGTTTTTGAGCATAGTTTACCGGAATACGACGCTGCGCCTTCTCGATAAACACGATCGCTGCCAAAACACCCAGAGACAACAAACCAAAAATTACCAAGCCAATCAGGCTGGTCTGGCCATTATCTACAGATGAGAAAGATTGCATAATCAGATTAGGCAATCCGGCAACAATACCCGCGAAGATGATCATGGAAATACCATTCCCCACCCCACGCTCGGTAATCTGTTCACCCAACCACATCAAGAACATGGTCCCCGCAACCAGTGAGGTTACTGCAGGAACATAAAAAGCCAAACCAGTATTCAGGGTAATCCCCTGACTGATCAGGCCTGCACACATACCTATCGCCTGTACCAGCGCTAAGAATAATGTACCTTGTCGTGTGTATTGATTTATCTTACGTTTGCCTTGCTCGCCTTCTTTCTTTAAAGCTTCCAGCGAAGGAACCACAGTTGACATCAACTGCACAATAATCGATGCAGAAATGTATGGCATGATCCCGAGAGCAAGAATAGACATTCGTTCTAATGCACCACCAGAGAACATGTTAAACAAACCAAGGATGGTACCTTGGTTTGCATTAAACAAGTTTTCTAACGCAGCATTATTGATGCCTGGTACTGGAATATGCGCTCCTAGTCGAAACACCAACAACGCACCAATGAGAAACATCATTCGACGAATAATTTCACGGTATTTCACATGAAATGGTTGGCCTTTCATCATGTTGACATGACCTGAAGAACTAGGAGTCATAGACACTGGGGATTACTCCTCGACTTTGCCGCCAGCAGCTTCAACAGCAGCTTTAGCGCCTTTAGTCAATGCAACACCTTGAATAGTGAATGCACGAGTAATTTCACCAGAAAGTACGATACGAGCACGAGTCATGTCTTTACGTACAACGTTCGCAGCTTTTAAAGTTTCAAGAGACACGATGTCGCCTTCAACTTTAGCAAGCTCAGATAAACGTACTTCAGCAGTTTTCAAAGCCAATTGGCTAGTGAAGCCGAATTTAGGCAAACGACGATAAAGTGCTGTTTGACCGCCTTCGAAACCTGGACGAGTACCACCGCTCTTACGTGAGTTTTGACCTTTGACACCACGGCCACCGGTCTTACCAACGCCAGAACCGATACCACGGCCTAAACGAAGGTTGTCACGTTTAGCACCTTCTGCAGGTGCAATTGTATTTAAACGCAGAGTCATGGCTTATTCCTCTACACTAACCATATAGTAGACTTGGTTGATCATACCACGGTTAGAAGGTGTGTCTAACACTTCTACAGTATGACCAATACGACGCAGACCTAAACCTTGCAGGCTAAGCTTGTGATTTTTCAAGCGGTGCGATGCAGATTTAGTCTGGGTAACTTTAATCGTTTTCATGATTGATTACCCTTGAATTTGTTCTACTGAAAGACCACGTTTCGCAGCAACCTTTTCAGGAGTAGTCATATCACGCAAACCATTGAAAGTTGCGTTTACTACGTTAGCAGCGTTAGTAGAACCACGGCATTTAGTCAACACGTTACGTACGCCTACAGCTTCTAGAACTGCACGCATAGCGCCACCAGCAATTACACCTGTACCTTCAGAGGCAGGCTGCATGAATACGCGGCTAGCGCCGTGACGTGCATGAATTGGGTGCTGTAACGTACCATCAACAAGGTCAACAGTAATCATATTGCGACGAGCAGCTTCAAGTGCTTTAGAGATAGCAGCTGGAACTTCACGTGCTTTACCACGACCAAAACCTACGCGACCATTACCATCACCCACAACAGTTAATGCTGTGAAAGAGAAGATACGACCACCCTTAACAACTTTGGCTACACGATCAACGGCAACCAGCTTTTCAACAAGACCTTCGTTTTGTTCAACTTTAGCCATGATTAGAACTCCAAGCCGTTTTCACGAGCAGCATCAGCCAAGGCTTTGATACGACCATGATATTTAAAACCAGAACGGTCAAATGCAACTTTAGTAACACCAGCTGCTTTAGCGCGTTCTGCGATTAAAGCACCTACTTTCTGAGCTGCTTCAACGTTACCAGTTGTACCCGCACGTAGAGTAGCGTCTAAAGTAGAAGCTTGCGCTAATACTTTGCCACCATCTGCAGAGATAACTTGAGCATAGATGTGACGCGGAGTGCGGTTTACACACAAACGAGTCGCACCCAATGCACGGATGTGCAAGCGTGTGCTTTTCGCACGACGCAAACGGGATTGTTTCTTTTCGTTCATAAGAACCTCGCGCCTTATTTCTTCTTAGCTTCTTTACGAAGTACAACTTCGTCAGAATAACGAACACCTTTGCCTTTATATGGCTCTGGTGGACGGTAACCACGGATATCTGCAGCAACCTGTCCTAAAGCTGCTTTATCAGCAGATTTAAGAATGATTTCAGTTGCAGTTGGAGTTTCAGCAGTTACACCTGCAGGAAGTGCATAATCGATCGGGTGAGAGAAACCAAGGTTAAGATGAACAACGTCACCTTTAACCGCAGCTTTATAACCAACACCGATAAGCTGTAACTTACGTTCGAAACCTTCGCTAACACCTTTTACAAGGTTATTAAGCACAGCGCGAGCAGTACCAGCTTGCATCCAAGCGTCTTTCGACTCTTGTACTGGAGCAATAGCTAGAATACCGTCTTCCTGTTTAAGCTCGACCAGCGCATGCAGGTTGAAAGACAATGTACCTTTAGTGCCTTTCACTTCGACCTGCCGGCCGTTCTGAGTAACTGTTACACCGTTAGGTACAGTTACTGGGGCTTTAGCCACACGAGACATGAGGAATCACCTATTAAGAAACAAAAGCAATAACTTCACCACCAACGCCTGCAGCACGTGCAGCGCGATCAGTCATGATGCCTTTGCTTGTAGAAACAATTGCAATACCTAAACCTTGCTTAACGCTAGGAAGTGCATCTTTACCGCGATACTGACGTAGACCTGGACGGCTTACGCGCTTCACAGTTTCGATAACTGGTTTGCCTTCGAAATACTTTAAAGTCAAAGTAAGAGTTGGTTTGCCTTCAGCATCTGCAACTTCTACGTTTGAAATATAACCTTCTTGTTGAAGTAAGTTAGCGATTGCTACTTTCAACTTAGAATTTGGCATAGAAACAGTTTGTTTCTTTGCCATTTGTGCGTTACGAACACGTGTTAGCATGTCGGCAACGGTATCTTGCATACTCATCTATAGTGCTCCTTACCAGCTTGCCTTAACAACGCCAGGTACATCACCTTGCATTACTGTTTCACGTAATTTGTTACGGCTTAAACCGAACTTACGGAAGTAACCATGAGGACGACCAGTTAAACCACAACGGTTACGTAGACGTACTGGAGATGCATTACGTGGTAATGCTTGTAATTTCATCATCGCTTCGAAACGTTCTTCGTCTGATGCATTTACGTTTGCAATAACAGCTTTTAATTCAGCACGTTTTGCAGCGTATTTAGCAACAGTAGCTTCGCGTTTCAATTCGCGATTAATCATACCTTTCTTAGCCATATCGACCTCTTATTTGAACGGGAAGCCGAATGCACGCATAAGCGCACGGCCTTCGTCATCGGTGCGAGCAGTCGTAGTAATGGTAATATCCATACCACGAATACGATCAATCTTGTCAAAATCGATTTCAGGGAACATGATTTGTTCCTTAAGACCCATTGAGTAGTTACCACGACCGTCGAATGATTTCGCAGAGAAACCACGGAAGTCACGGATACGAGGGATCGCAATCGAGATCAAACGGTCCAAGAATTCGTACATACGTTCGCCGCGTAAAGTAACTTTACAACCGATCGGCCAACCATCACGGATTTTAAAACCAGCGATTGATTTACGAGCTAACGTAAGTACTGGTTTTTGACCAGCGATAGCTTGCATATCTGAAAGAGCACCATCAAGGAGTTTTTTGTCGGCAGCAGCTGCGCCAACACCCATGTTGATCGTGATTTTAGTGATGCGAGGAATCTCCATCACATTCTTAACGCCCAATACTTCTTGTAATTGAGCTTTAAGTTCGTCGTTGTAACGTGTTTTAAGTCTGGCCATGGCCTATATCAACCTATTACTTCGCTACCGCCACTGATTCACCATTTGATTTGAATACGCGAGTTTTCACGCCATCAATCACTTGGTAACCAACACGGTCAGCCTTTTGGGTTGTAGCATTAAAAACTGCCACGTTTGAAATATGAAGCGAAGCTTCCTGAGTTACAACGCTACCTTCAGCGCCTGTAGCACGGTTCGGCTTCTGATGCTTCTTCACCAAGTTAAGGCCTTCAACCTTAACACGGTCATTAGAAACAGACAGAACAGTACCCTGTTTGCCTTTTTCTTTACCTGCGATCACAATTACTTGATCGCCTTTTTTAATCTTAGCCATGATCGCCTCTTATAGAACTTCAGGAGCCAATGAAATAATTTTCATGAACTGTTCAGTACGAAGTTCACGAGTCACTGGTCCGAAAATACGAGTTGCAATCGGCGCTTTGTTGTTGTTCAAAATAACAGCAGCGTTATCGTCGAAACGAATCACTGAACCGTCTGCACGACGGATACCGAATTTTGTACGAACCACAACCGCATTCATCACGTCACCTTTTTTAACACGTGCGCGTGGAATTGCTTCTTTTACAGTAACTTTAATAATGTCGCCAACAGAAGCATAACGACGATGCGAGCCACCAAGTACTTTAATACATTGTACGCGGCGTGCACCACTGTTGTCTGCTACGTCGAGCATAGTTTCGGTCTGAATCATTGCCCTACTCCAAAACCGAGCAACACCGGTCGAAATTTCGAAAGGCTCAAAGAGTACTCGAAATTGACCGATGATGCAACAAGAACGTTAATTACTCAGCAGCTGCTTCAACAACTTCAACTAGAGTCCAAGACTTAGTTTTAGAAATTGGGCGGCTTTCTTTAATGGTTACAACATCACCAGCTTTAGCTGTGTTGTTCTCATCATGAGCATGTAATTTTGTTGAACGGCGGATTAATTTGCCATACAACGGGTGTTGAACTTGGCGTTCAATAAGTACAACGATAGATTTATCCATCTTGTCGCTTACAACTTTGCCAGTTAACGTGCGGACTGTTTTATCACTCATTGTCCGTTCCCCTGTTTTTCGGTAAGGAGGGTCTTAATACGAGCAATAGTCTGACGAGTAAGTGCAACTTCATGCGATTTACCCAATTGACCAGTTGCTTTCGCCATACGAAGACGGAATTGGTTAAGCTGTTGCTCATCAAGCAAAGCTGTCAACTCTTCTACCGACTTTTCACGTAGATCTTTAGTTTTCATTACATTACCGTCCGAGTCACGATAGCGGTTTTAAACGGAAGCTTAGCTGCTGCAAGCGTAAACGCTTCGCGAGCCAATTCTTCGTTAACACCATCAATTTCGTACAAGACTTTACCTGGTTTGATTTGGCAAACCCAATATTCCACAGAACCTTTACCTTTACCCATACGCACTTCAAGAGGCTTAGAAGTAATCGGTTTGTCCGGGAATACACGGATAAAGATCTTACCACCACGCTTAATACGACGGCTAATTGTACGACGCGCTGCTTCAATTTGACGCGCAGTCATTTGACCACGTTCAACTGATTTAAGTGCAATAGTACCGAAAGATACTGTGCTACCGCGGTGTGCTAGACCAGTGTTACGGCCTTTCTGCACTTTACGGAATTTAGTACGCTTAGGTTGCAACATGGATTATTCTCCTTTTTCAGCAGAACGATCATTGCGACGACCACGACGCTCTTGACCTTCACCACGACCACGACCGCGTTTAGCTGGACGTTCTTCAGCTGGAGCTGGGTTCATGACTTGTTTCATGCCGCCCAAGATCTCACCACGGAAGATCCAAACTTTAACACCGATCGTACCGTAAGTAGTCTCAGCACGCATAGTCGCATAGTCGATATCTGCACGAAGCGTATGTAGAGGTACACGACCTTCACGATACCACTCAGTACGAGCAATCTCAGCACCACCTAAACGGCCTGAAACTTCTACTTTGATACCTTTAGCACCAGCACGCATTGTGTTTTGAACCGCACGCTTCATAGCACGACGGAACATTACACGTTTTTCTAATTGAGAAGCGATCGCTTCAGCAACTAGACGCGCATCTAAGTCTGGACGATCAATTTCATTGATACTTACTTGCGCAGGAACACCCATGATAGATGTTAATTCGCGTTGTAGTTTCTCAATATCTTCGCCTTTTTTACCGATTACGATACCTGGACGAGCAGTGCTAATAGTTACTTTAGCAGCGCCTGTAGGGCGTTCGATAAGAATGTTGCTGATCATCGCGTTTTTAAGTTTTTTGATCAAAAACTCACGAACTTGAAGATCTTTAAGCAAGTATTCAGCGTATTGTTTCGGATTCGCATACCAGTTAGCGTTATGACGTTTCACAACACCTAGGCGGATACCGATTGGATGAACCTTCTGACCCATATCAAACCCCTACCTTAACGGTGATGTGACAAGTACGCTTAGTAATACGATCTGCACGGCCTTTAGCACGTGGCATAATACGTTTCAGGCTCATGCCTTCATCAACGTAGATCGTAGAAACTTTAAGGTCGTCTACATCTAAACTGTTATTGTGTTCAGCGTTTGCAATCGCAGATTCCAACGCTTTCTTAACTAGAACTGCAGCTTTTTTGTTGCTGAAGTTAAGGATGTTAAGAGCGTGCGCAACAGATTTGCCGCGGATAAGATCTGCAACCAAACGAGCTTTTTGTGCCGAGATAGCGGCACCGCGTAATTTAGCAGTTACTTCCATCATAGCACCCATTAACGTTTAGATTTCTTGTCAACACCGTGACCGCGATAGGTACGAGTTGGTGCAAATTCACCAAGCTTGTGACCAACCATGTGCTCAGAAACGATCACAGGAACGTGGTTACGGCCATTGTGTACAGAAATTGTTAAACCAACAAAATCCGGGAGGATCATCGAACGACGCGACCAAGTTTTGATCGGCTTACGGTTATTAGCCGCGATAGCCGCTTCAACCTTAGCGAACAAGTGCGCATCGACGAATGGGCCTTTTTTCAGAGAACGAGGCATTGTCAGATTCCTTTACTTGTTACTTAACGCGACGGTCGCGAATAATCATCTTAGTCGTACGCTTATTGGTACGTGTCTTGTACCCTTTAGCTTTTTGACCCCATGGGCTTACAGGTTGAATACCTTTGTTACGCCCTTCACCACCACCGTGTGGATGGTCAACTGGGTTCATCGCCATACCACGAACGGTAGGACGAACACCACGCCAGCGTGATGCACCAGCTTTACCTAGTGAACGAAGGTTGCTTTCTGAATTAGATACTTCACCTAACACAGCACGGCATTCAACGTGAATTTTACGCATCTCGCCTGAACGCAGACGAACGATAGCGTAAGAACCGTCACGACCCAACAGCTGAACTGAAGTACCAGCTGAACGAGCTAACTGCGCGCCTTTACCGATTTTAAGTTCGATGTTGTGAAGAGTAGAACCGATAGGCATGTTGCGAAGCGGCAAGCAGTTACCTGGACGAATTGGAGCATCGTTACCAGACTGTACTTTATCGCCAGCGCGAAGGCCTTTAGGAGCGATGATATAACGACGCTCACCGTCAGCATACAATACAAGTGCAATGTGTGCAGTACGGTTAGGATCGTATTCGATACGCTCTACAGTTGCAGGAATACCATCTTTGTTACGTTTAAAGTCAACTAGACGGTAGTGCTGCTTGTGACCGCCACCAACGTGACGAGTCGTGATGTGACCGTTGTTATTACGGCCGCCAGTACGTTTTTTAGCTTCAACCAACGGAGAGTATGGTGCGCCTTTGTGAAGGTGATCGTGAACCACTTTCTCTACAAAGCGACGTCCTGGAGACGTTGGCTTACATTTTTGAATAGGCATAATTCTCGTCCTTATTCCGCTGTGCTTTCAGCGGTATCGCCCAAGTCAGCCATTTCAACATCTTGGCCAGCTTTCAGGGTGACGTATGCTTTTTTAACATCAGAACGACGTCCTAATGTTTTACCAAAGCGTTTAGACTTACCTTTAGTGATAGTCGTGTTAACTTTAACAACTTCCACACCAAAGAGTTGTTCCACTGCTTTTTTGATTTCAAGCTTGTTTGCATTTAATGCAACTTTAAACACTTGAACACCAGCAGTTTCACCTAAAACTTGTGCTTTTTCTGAGAATACAGGTCCTTGCAGGACTTGATAGATACGTTCGTTGTTCATCCGAGTTCTACCTCAATTTTCTTAGCAGCAGCTACAGACATAACAACTTTGTCGAACGCAATCAAGCTAACCGGATCGATTGCAGCAGCATCAACCACATCAACGTGTGGAATGTTGCGCGCAGCAAGATACAAGTTCTCATCAACAGCATCAGTAACGATCAATGCGCGAGTCGCATTCAAGTCGTTAAGTTTTGCAAGCAATTCTTTAGTTTTTGGAGCTGCAACAGCAAACTCTTCAACTAAAACTAGGCGATCTTGACGAACAAGTTCAGCTAGGATGCATTGCATAGCACCGCGGTACATTTTACGGTTTACTTTTTGAGACCAGTCTTGTGGACGAGCAGCAAAAGTTTTACCACCGCCAACCCAGATTGGGCTACGAATAGAACCAGCACGAGCGCGGCCAGTACCTTTTTGACGGAATGGCTTGCGACCACCGCCAGAAACGTCTGCACGTGATTTCTGAGCTTTTGAACCTTGACGGCCACCAGCTAAATAAGCTGTAACCACTTGGTGAACAAGAGCTTCATTAAATTCACGACCGAACGCAACTTCTGATAATTCAACAGCAGAGCCGGAAACAGTATTTAAATTCACGTTATTTCCCCTCAGGCCTTGATCGTAGGACGAACGATTACGTCGCCACCAGTAGCACCAGGAACCGCGCCTTTAACAACTAGAACTGAACGTTCTGTGTCGATAGCAACGATCTCAAGACCCTGTGTAGTTACGCGTTCAGCACCTAAATGGCCAGCCATTTTTTTGCCTTTGAATACGCGACCAGGAGTCTGGTTTTGACCAGTAGAACCTAAAACACGGTGAGAAACTGAGTTACCGTGAGTTGCATCTTGCGTACGGAAGTTCCAACGCTTAACACCACCTTGGAAACCTTTACCTTTAGATTGACCAGTTACGTCAACAACTTGACCAACCTGGAACAATTCAACGGTAAGCGTACCACCAACTTCACGACCTTCAAGATCAGCTTCTGAAGCACGGAATTCTTGAACTAGACGACCAGCTGCAACACCCGCTTTCGCAAAGTGGCCTTTCTGAGCGTTAGTTACTCGAGATTCGCGACGTTCACCAGTAGTGATTTGAATCGCTTGATAACCATCAGTTTCAAGCGTTTTGATTTGAGTGATGCGGTTAGGATCAACCTCAATCACTGTAACAGGCACAGAAACACCAGCATCTGTAAAGATACGTGTCATACCGCACTTGCGACCGACTAAACCAATAGCCATGTGCATAAACCTCTAAAAAAGCGGCCTAATTAACTTAGAGTGTTAATTAACCCGAAAGCCTTAACCCAATGCGATCTGAACATCAACACCAGCTGCAAGATCTAACTTCATCAATGCATCTACAGTTTTGTCTGTAGGTTGAACGATGTCGATCAAACGCTTGTAAGTACGGATTTCGTACTGGTCACGCGCGTCTTTGTTTACGTGTGGTGATGTTAAAACGTTAAAACGTTCAATACGTGTTGGCATTGGAATTGGACCACACACTTGTGCGCCAGTACGTTTTGCGGTTTCTACGATTTCTTGAGCTGATTGATCAATCAGGCGATGATCAAAAGACTTAAGACGGATACGAATTCTCTGGTTAGACATACCAGTAAACTCCAAGCCAAATATATAAAGAATCACTCTTGACGCATCTCACCCCACTTTATGTGGGCAAGTGTCAAGAGCAGTGAAATATCACTAAGGTCATGATCGATGCCACGACTGTAACGATAGTTAACTACTTTATTCGCAGTTAACCCCCTTCCTATTGAAGGGTCGCTTATTATAGCCATTGTTTAATGCATAAGCAAATCTCTTTTATGGTTTTATCCAAGTTTTCAATTTATGACTTAAAACAATAGTTTATTGTTTAAATATTAGGCGGTTTTTGCCAAAACATATTCTATTGCACGATTTAATATCTGATTTCCTTCAATAAATTTTTGCTTCGTGGTTTTTTTTAATTCAAATAAATTTTGCACATATTTTCCTGAAAATTGCGCAAGCTCTTCTTCATTTTCCAAAAACAATGCCAGGGTTTCCGGCGTGATTTCCGGATGAAACTGGAAGCCCAATACATTTCTGCCCAACTGGTACATCTGATTACGACAGGCCTCATTTTCTGCCAGATGGACTGCACCTTTGGGCAATTCAAATGTTTCATTGTGCCATTGCAGAATATTAAATTGCTCCGGCAAGCTAAAACACGTCTCTGGTAGATTCGTCACTCTGTGCACCGTGGTCCACCCCAATTCCTGTTCTGGATTGCGACTAACACCTGCACCTAAAGCATTTGCAATCAATTGCCCACCCAGACACAGGCCAATTGCCGGTTTGCCATGCGAAAGATAGCGACGCAACCAGCGTTTTTCTATTTTTAACCAAGGGAAATTCGCTTCATCATTCACACTCATGGTTCCCCCCATAATGATCAGCAAATCCACCTCTTCCACTGCAGGCAGCGCCTCGATCTCCAGCGTTCGATCCACGGGTAAAGCAAAAAATTCAGTCGCTGTAATGTGCGCCTGATGCTGCTTTAAAAATTCATAACAACTACCAAAACCTTCACCAGCAATATGCTGAAAATAATGCACTTTTAAATGCGACTTCATGCTCCTCAACCTATTTTTTTAGCTATATAGATTTAGGTTTTGCAAAAATGAAGCCAACTTTTTATAAGACTTGTTGTTTTTAAACAATTCACAACGTAACTGGCAGTGAGTCACAGATTCTCTTAAGCTAGAGTAATATTTGATTACATTTGAGCGCATTCACGTGAAACAAGACTCTCAAACTCGCCTGATTCATGCACCACGAAAGGCTCCTCAAGCGATTTCTACCATTCAGCCTCCCCTCTATCGTGCATCGACCATTATCTTTAACAATACCGATGCCCTGTTTAATCGCCATTGGACCGATGACTATGATTATAGTTATGGCACGCATGGCACGCCTACGACCTTTACGCTGGGCGATAACATCGCACAGCTCGAAGGTGGTTTATATCACCTGCTCGCACCGAGTGGTTTATCCGCGATTAATCTCGTGAATTCTTGCTTTTTAAGCCAAGGAGATGAGGTTTGGGTGGCTGACAATATCTATGGTCCAAACATGGAACATTTACGCAATCTGGAAAAGCGTTATGGAATTACGGTTAAGGTCTACAATCCCATAGAGCTTGATACATTTCAGCCTACAGATAAAGCCAAACTGATCTGGCTCGAGGCTGCTGGCTCAGTCACCTTGGAATTTCCGGATCTGGCTGGTTTAGTGAAAAAAGCTCAGGCACACAATATTCTTACTGCGCTGGATAATACCTGGGGCGCAGGTCTGGCTTTTGATGCCTTTGATTTTAGTGAAGAGCATTTAAGTGTAGATATGACGGTACATGCACTGACCAAATATCCAAGCGGCGGTGGTGATATCCTGATGGGCTCAGTGGTTACGCGAGATAAGACCCTGCATCACAAACTGTTCCGTGCGCATGCCATTCAGGGCATTAGTGTTTCTGGTGATGATGTGGCACAGATACAACGTAGTCTGGCTTCGATGCAACTGCGATATCAACATCAATCCAACAGTGCGCTTACATTAATGACATGGCTTAAACAGCAAACCGAGTTTGTGCAAGTACTTCATCCTTCAGATCCGGACAGTGCAGGCCATCAGTACTGGAAAGAAATTTGCAAGCAAGGTGATAGTGCCGGCCTGGTCAGCGTGATCTTTGACAGCACATACGTAATGCAGGATATCCGGAATTTCTGTGATAGTTTAAAACTGTTTAAGCTAGGCTTTAGTTGGGGTGGCCCTGTCAGTCTGGTCATGTTATATAACTTAAAAGACATGCGTGTGCTGGAACATTCACACTTAAAAGACGGCTTGCTGGTTCGTTTCTGTATTGGACTGGAACATCCGGAAGATTTGATTCAAGATATTCAGCATGCACGAGAACAAATGAAAAAACTTAAAAATGAATAATAAATAACAGGAAAAGCTATGGGTACACCAATTGTTATTGCTAAAAAAACCACGGATACCACGCAGGATATTGTGCTGCATTCCCAACTTGCCAATCGACATGGCTTGATTGCAGGTGCCACTGGTACCGGAAAGACTGTAACCTTAAAAGTATTGGCGGAGAGCTTTTCTCGAATTGGTGTACCTGTATTCCTCGCCGATGCCAAAGGCGATGTTTCCAGCCTGGCCAAAGCAGGTGAAAGCAGCCCCAAATTTGATGAACGGATTAAAAGTCTCAATATCGAGTCCATTCCTTTTGCAGCCTCACCAGTGGTGTTTTGGGATTTATTTGGCGAACAGGGTCATCCGATTCGCACTACCATTTCTGAAATTGGCCCGCTACTGCTTGCTCAAATGCTGAATCTGAATGACACCCAGGAAGGCGTTTTATCTGCCGTGTTTCGGATTGCCGATGATCAGGGTTTATTGCTGATTGACTTTAAAGACCTGAAAGCCATGCTGAGTTATGTCTCTGAACATGCGGCTGAGTTTAAAGCTGAATATGGCAATCTTTCACCCGCCAGTCTCGGGGCTATTCAACGCAACTTATTGGCACTGGCTGACCAAGGCGGTGACCAGTTTTTTGGCGAACCGGCGCTGGATCTGATGGACTTTTTGCAGACGGATAGTCAGGGCCGTGGCAATATCAACCTATTGGCGGCCGACAAGCTGATGAATACACCCAAGCTATATGCTACTTTCCTACTGTGGATGCTCTCCGAGCTGTTTGAACAGCTTCCCGAAGTCGGCGATCCGGACAAACCTAAACTGGTGTTTTTCTTTGATGAAGCCCATCTCTTGTTTGATAATGCCAGCCCTACCCTACAGGATAAAATTGAGCAGGTGGTGCGTCTAATTCGCTCGAAAGGTGTAGGGATTTATTTTGTCACGCAAAATCCTTTGGACTTGCCTGAAAGTGTCTTAGGCCAGCTCGGCAATCGGGTTCAACATGCTTTGCGGGCTTTCACTCCCAAAGATCAAAAAGCAGTGAAAACCGCAGCAGAGACTTTCCGAGCCAATCCTGAATTTAAAGTCGATCAGGTGATTACCGAGTTAGCAGTAGGTGAGGCTCTAATTAGCTGCCTGGATGAAAAAGGCATTCCACAAATTGTAGAACGTGGCTGGGTCATGCCGCCGCATTCATCCTTTACGCCGATCTCGCCTGAAGAACGCAAGGCTCTCATGCAGCAAAGTATTGTCGCCGGTATTTATGAGCAGCCAGTCGATCGGGACAGCGCCCACGAAATGCTGCAAAACAAGGTCGCAGAACGCCAGCAACAGGCTCAGGCCGCCGAATTTGCCAAACAGCAAAGCAAAGAACAGGAAGCTCTTGCCAAGCAGCAAATTAAAGAACAGGAACGTCTGGCACGAGAACAGCAAAAAGAAGCTGAACGCGCAGCCAAGCAACGAGAAAAACTGACTCAGGATATTGTCGGCACCTTTGCCAAAAGTGCTGCCCGTAGCCTGGGCGGGAGTACTGGGCAGAAAATTGTGCGCGGCTTACTGGGTTCGCTGTTTGGCCGCAAATAATCCCCCTCCTTTTCCGATCATCATCACACTTTTTATGGGATATTCTTATATCCCATAATTTTTTTATGGTTTTATGACTATGCGCTATTGTAAAGCTATTTTAAAAGATGTAATTTAAATACATCTTTTAAAAAACATCTGTAGATAGCTCTCATGACTCCACAACATATTGAACTTGTACAAGCGACTGTTCCTGTTTTACGTGAAAACGGCGTAGCACTTACTACGTATTTCTATAACCGCATGCTGAACAACCATCCAGAGTTGAAAAACACCTTCAACATGGATCATCAAAGTACTGGCCGTCAACCACGTGCCTTGGCTGCCGCAGTACTTGCCTATGCTGAAAACATTACCAATCCGGGCGTTTTGGCCAAAGCCATCGAACGCATTACCACTAAACATGTCAGCCTGGATATTCAACCGGATCAATATGCGATTGTCGGTGAGAACCTGTTGCACTCGATCAGCGAAGTTTTAGATGTACCCATGGACTCAGACCTGATTGCAGCCTGGAAAGAAGCGTATATGCAACTGGCAGATATTTTGATTGGTGTGGAAAAATCTAAATATGCCACCCTAGCTTCTGAAAATGGTGGCTGGGCGGGCTGGCGCGAATTTGAAGTAGCAGCAGTCAATGATACCGACGCAGGTAAAATCTTTACACTTAAAGCTAAAGATGGTGCAGCGATTGCAAGTGCTGAAGCCGGTGAACATATTTCAGTACGTGTACAGGTGCCTGAACAGCACATTCGTCAACCACAACAGTTTAGCTTTGATCAGGCTCAAAACGAGCAATATCAAATTACTGTGAAAGCGGAAGAAAATCCAACCGCATTCTCGGTTGCACAGACACTGATCGACCACTACAAAGTTGGTGATGTAGTTGAAGTGTCTGCCCCGCTCAAGCTTTAATTGCAAAAACGGTTTAGACTAGCATCAGATTCTGATTAAAAGCTCCATTCGTGGAGCTTTTAACATTCAATTCTTTCATTTTCTAGCTGTTGACGTTATGCAACTCAATAAATTCACTGACTATGCGCTTCGGATTCTGATGTATGTCGCACAGCCACGTGATCTCCCCTATACCATTGCAGAACTTGCCGAGCGATTACAGGTTTCACAAAATCATGCCATGAAAATCGTGCATTTTATGGCGAAACAGGAGTGGCTGATTACCACACGTGGTAAAGGTGGCGGCATACGTTTAAATCCGGCCAGCCTGAACCTCCAGCTGGGACAGATTGTGCGGATCCTGCAACGCGACAGCAATGTAGTGGAATGCAATAGCCCACCCTGCGTATTACGTCCGACCTGTGGTTTAAAAGGTATTTTAGATGATGCCGTGGAACAGTTTTATAGCAGTCTGGACCAATATGTGCTTAAAGATGTGATTAGGCCACGAAATGCGCGTTTCAGTACAAATTCTCCGATCAGCCTGATTAATCTTTAAAGTCTTCAGGGTCATGTCTTGTGACTTATTCTTGCGGCAAAGTTCGCTTGCCTGTGCGACTTCCTTTATAATGTTTCATTGTAGATCATTTATTGAAGTTGAGTTATGCACCACAGCAGAGGAAAATCCAAAAACAGTAAGACAGCCCATGCGCCTAAGCAAAAGATCAGCTACGAGAAAAAAGTTGATTCTGCCATTACTGAATATTCTGTGCGCGCACTCAACTGGCTACGCAAAGCCGAATTTTTAATGAGTGCACCCAAACTCAGTCTTTGTGTAGAAGATACTGGCTATGAAATTGCTTTTGCCGGCCGCTCAAATGCGGGTAAGTCCAGTGCGATTAATGCCTTGACCAACCAGAAACAGTTGGCACGTGCATCGAAAAAACCTGGCCGTACCCAGATGATCAACTTTTTCAGCCTGGGCAATCCGGATCAGCGTCTGGTCGACTTACCCGGTTATGGTTATGCGGCTGTGCCTGAAAAAATGAAATTGGTCTGGCAAAAAGAACTGGAAAATTACCTGATTCACCGCCAGAGCTTACAAGGCCTAGTATTGCTGATGGATATCCGCCATCCCCTGCAACACTTTGATGTGATGATGCTGGAATGGGCTTATTCCCGCCAGTTGTTCGTGCATGTCTTGTTAACCAAGTCAGATAAACTAAACCGTGGTCCTGCATCCAAAGCCTTGCAGGAAGTCAAAGCGGCATTGAAAAAGATGAAGCTGGATTTCTCGATTCAACTGTTTTCCTCCATGAACAAACAAGGTTTAGAAGAACTGGCCAGTGTCATGGGTGGCCGTTTGAACTTTACCTTAGATCAAGCCTCTGAATATGATCTGGACAGTATTCCGGAAGCATCAGCGCATGATTTAAATGAATCTGATGAACCGCTTGAAGAGCTCGAGCTTAGTGAATCCGATTCGGAGCATGTTGCCGAAGTATCGACACATGATTTAAATGAAGCTGAAGAACCGCTGGAATTACTGGAGCAAGATCAATCCGAGCTTAAAGCGGCAGATGAATTGAATCAGAATAAGCATTCACCGGATTAAGATCCATATCACCGCAATGGTCTGGGATCGTTCTGGATTTATTAAAACTTACCTTATAAAAAAGCAGACCAATGGCCTGCTTTTTTTATTTTTTAAATGTTTTAGCTATCTGTAGCTTGAAGATTGGGTTCACGCGTATGCCGGTCCACCACCACACTGATCATCATATCCCCTTGAACATTCACCACTGTGCGTACGGTATCCAGTAAACGGTCGATCGGTAAAAGAATAGCAATCGCCTCGGCAGGCAAACCGACCGACTGCAAGACCATGATCATGGTCACCATACCGGCACTCGGAATTCCTGGTGCACCTAAGGATGCAATCATCGCCGTGGCGCAGACCACCAGTTGCTGCCCCAGACTCAGATCCAGTCCCATTAAATTGGCAATAAACAGAGCTGCAGCTGCTTCATACAGCGCCGTACCATCCATATTCAACTGTGTACCAAGTGGGATCACAAAGCCTGCAGTATGTGGGCGTACCCCTAAATTTTCCTGTGCGCATTTCATCGATAAGGGCATGGTGGCCGAACTGGAACTGGTAGCAAATGCAGTAATCAAGGCAGCCCGTGTACCTTTAAAGAACGTGACCGGATCCATCTTGCCAAAAATCCACAGCAATAAAGGCAAGACCACGATGCCATGAAAAATCGTCGTACCGGTGACTACCGCAGCGAATTCAGCCAGACGACTGAGAACTGAAACATCTTCAGTGGCAATTAATTTGGCCAATAAGGCAAAAATACCGAGCGGTGCCAGTTTCATCACCCAGCCAATCATCAATATCATGATTTCAAAAAACTGGTGACTCAGCTTGCGCACGGTACGGAATTTATCTCCTCCCGCAACCAGTGCCACACCCACAAATAAGGCAAAGACCACCACCGCCAAGACATTGCCATCGGCAAAGGCTTTAAATGGATTGATCAGGGTATTCTGAATAAAATTGGTAAAGAAAGAAGATGGCGTGAGCGTATCCGGCGTTTGATGTTGTGCCATAGCATCCTGGAACATCAGCACATTAACACCCTTACCGACATCAAACAGATGTGCACATGCCAGACCTAAAATGAGCGCCAAGGTGGTGGTGGTCACACAACACATCAGGGTGATTTTCCAGGTTCGGCTCAGTTGCCCACCCGCCTGCAGATTGGATACGCCGACCACGATCGAGCTAAAAATCAGGGGTACTAACAGCATTTTTAACAAGCCAATAAAAATACTGCTGACGATGCCGATGCCATATAAGCTGATATCAAAAAATGAGGTCTGCGGAAATATCGTCAATAGAAATCCAAACAGCACCCCCAATACGGCGGCAATTAAAATTTGCGTATTTAAGCTCATCTTTTCATGCATTTTTAATATTGATCTTAAGCCGCACTATGCCATGCAGTGTCTATAGAATCGAGTAATATTTTATAAACGCATGGTTGAAGCATGGCATCAAATGGCCTTTTTCATCCGGCTTAAAAACAAAAAGCCGAATCAGGGATTCGACTTTTTGAGCAGGAAGAAAAATTACTGTGTTTCGATTTCACGTAAGCGGATCAGACCTTCCTGAGAGGTACTGCAGACCAGCTCGCCGTTCTGCCACATCCGGCCAAAATTCAGGCCGCGCGAACTGGCGCTCTGGGTGGCATCCATATCGTAAAGCATCCATTCATCCGCACGGAATGGTTTATGGAAGTACATGGCATGGTCAATACTGGCACATTGTAAGCTTGGCGAAATATAACTCAGACCATGTGGACGAAGCGCCGTGGTCATCAAGGTAAAGTCAGAATAGAAAGCAGCAATGGCCTGATGCAAGGAGATCTGATCGACTTCTGCAGCAATACGGTCATGCGTACGGATATAGTGCGCATAAGACGGTGCTTCAGGTTGAGGCTGGAATGGATTTTGCGGATTGACCGGACGAATTTCCACATGACGATCACGAGTGAAAGATGCACGGACATTTTCCGGAATAAACTCAATAATCTGTTTGATCAGTTCCGCTTCATTTTTCAGGCTTTCTGCCGGTGGATATTCAGGCTCTGAAATCTGGTAATTTAGCCCTTCTTCCTGATGCGCGAAAGACACCATACACATGAAAATGGTACGGCCATGCTGAATAGCGCGCACCTGACGGCTGACAAAGCTCTTGCCGTCACGGATACGATCCACTTCATAAATAATCGGTGCATTGACATCCCCGCCAAACAGAAAATAGGCATGTAATGAATGTGCTGGACGGTCTGTGGTATAAGATGCGGCGCGTAGTGCCTGCCCTAAAACCTGCCCACCGAACACGCGCTTGCCCACCAGATTCCGGCTGATTCCCCGGAAAATGTTTTCTTCTAACTTTTCTAAGCTGAGCAGCTCGACCAGTTCCTGTGTTAAGGCATTCATAAGCAACCTATCTAATATTGGAGATATCCCAAAATGGAAAAAAGGATCTAAATAATTGATCTGGAATATTCTGCCACAAAATCAGACCGAAACTCTAAAGTTTGCATGACTGTTCTGTCATACTGATGTCATAAGTGACTAGGAAAAGCACCTGCTTTCACGCTAAAATTGAAGCACTTCTGTTGAAGTTGTTAAAAAAAGATATATTGTTTCGCTTTAGAAACCCGCAAAATAAATTCCCTCAGAAGTCCTGTGGTTTTGGTCAGTAAAATTAGGAGCAGCTATGTCCAAGAATGGCTTTGGTCAAATGTATCGCAAGCTTTCAAGTAAGTTACTTGATCTTGTGGTTACCCCTCATGTTCTTGGGGAAGTACCAAGTGAAGTGACAGCACCTGAATCTGATCAGACTACAGCAGAATCGCAAAAGCTGGTCTGCTACGTTTTACAGAACCATTCACGTAGTAATGCGCTCGTGGTCGATGCAGAAACACGCCGCTTAAAATTACCGGCTGCACTTGATCCAATGCAACTCGGAAACAACAAGGAAAAAGCATCGGTACTGTTTTTACAGCATCATGATGAAAATAATTTGCTGAGCTCACCACCCCATGCTTTCCCGCCGCGCCTGTTACGCCTGATTGAAATTCTGGAACAGCATCCTGAGCTGGATGTCGAACTGGTACCGGTAACAGTACTTTGGGGACGCGAACCCGAGAAAGAAGATTCTTGGTTTAAGCTTTTATTTACCGATACCTGGTCTACGCCAAGCCGGGTCAAGCAACTGGTCAATATCGGCCTGCATGGTCGCCAGTCTTATTTAGAGTTCCATGAACCACAGTCTTTACGCACCTTGATTAACTTTGCCAAAGAGACGCATCCAAATTCAGCGCCGGCCACCTATATTGTCAGCACTTTAAATGATTACCTGGATGGTCAGCGTGAAGTCATTCTCGGGCCGGATTTGTCTGACCGCCGTAATGTGATGCATGGCCTAATCAAGTCACCAGATGTACAGGCGGCGATTCGCAATGACAGTATTCGCAGCAAAATCTCGATGCTGGAATCTGAACGTCGTGCCATTGGCTATCTGAACGAAATCGTTTCCGATTATTCTCATTCTACCGTACGTTTTGCCGACAAGGCCCTGACCCGCTTATGGACCCAGCTTTATGACGGCGTAGAAGTCCATAATTTCAGTACCGTGCGTGAATTGGCCAAAGATTATGAAATTGTCTATACCCCATGTCACCGCAGTCACATTGACTATTTATTATTGTCTTATGTGATCTATCGCCGTGGCTTGATGGTGCCGTATATTGCTGCGGGCGATAACCTCAATATGCCTTTTGTCGGTCAGATTTTACGTGGTGGTGGCGCTTTCTTTATTCGCCGTACTTTCCGCGGCAATGCCCTGTATACCACGGTGTTCAAAGAATATCTGTATAGCGTCCTGTCACGTAATACCCCGCTGGAATACTTTATTGAAGGCGGCCGTTCACGCACCGGTCGTTTGCTTCCGCCAAAAACCGGGATGCTGGCGATGACCGTACATGGTCATTTACGTGGCAAATCTAAACCGATTGTGTTTTTGCCAACCTATATTGGCTATGAACGCCTGATGGAAGGTGGCACTTATGTCGGTGAAATGAGTGGCAAGCCAAAAGAAGCTGAGTCTATTTTTGGTATTTTGAAAACCCTGCGCAAGATTGAACGCATTTTTGGCAAGGTGCACCTGAACTTCGGTAACCCAGTGTTTCTGGATGATATTCTGAAACAGCATGGCGCAGAACATATCAAGATCGAAAAGAATGATGATCCGATTCCACAAGCCGTTTCTGATGCAGTGAATAGCTCGGCACAGGCCATTCTGGAAAATATCAACAGTGCGGTCGTGATCAATCCAGTATCGTTATTGTCTTTAATCTTGCTGGCTACGCCGAAACATACGCTGGATGAAGAGATCTGTATCAAGCAGCTAGATACCTATCGCACCTTGCTAGCTGCCTTGCCTTATGATGAGCGCATGCAGGTGACGCCACTTTCTGGCAAGGAAATTATTGCCTATGCGATGAAGCTGAAACTGATCAAGCGGGTCAAGCATGTACTGGGAGATATTATTGCGATTGAAGATAATCAGGCAGTTCTGCTGACGTATTTCCGTAATAATATTGTGCACACTTTTGTGCTGCCATCTTTGATTGCAGCCCTAGTTGAACATAACGGTACCATTCGTCGTCATGATGTCGTGAATATCAGCAGTACCCTGTACCCATTCCTCAAAGCTGAACTGTTTTTAAAATGGCATGAAGATGAGATTCAGGATCAGGTGAATGCGCATATTGACAGCTTAATTGCCTCAAAACTGATTACACAAGATGGTGAAAACCTGATTGCACCTGCACCAAATACAGAAGCACATCATCAGCTTGAAGTTCTAGCTGCACCAGTAACCCAAAGTCTGGAACGTTACTACATGACTTTGGCACTGATTACCCAGCGTGGTTCTGGCAATATTTCGACCCGTCAGGTCGAAGAGCTGAGTTATCTGGTGGGACAGCGCCTGTCTGTGCTATATGAGTTCAACTCACCTGAGTTCTTCGACAAAGCCCTATTCCAGAGCTTTATTAAAGTCTTAACCCAAAAAGGTTATCTGTGTACCAATGAAGACAATGCGATTGTCTTTGATGAGCAGCTAACCAATGTGGCTCAATATGCAGATTTGGTACTGGATGAAGTGAAGCTACAAATGCTGCACCACATCACCGACTTTACGGATGAAGAACTGAAAGAAGCTTTGGATGCAGTTGCGGCTGAACAAGCCAAGAAACGCGCGAAGCGGAAGAAGAAGTAAGATTAAATTAAATAAAAAAGAGAGGCTAAGGCCTCTCTTTTTTATTTAAGAGTTTATAAGAAGTAAAAACTGGGAAGCTAATACCGTTATTTAAATAGGAGCATTCCCTTTCCTGAGCAATTTTTAAAACATGGTTTTTAAAAACAAAGCGTAAGTGAGGTTAGGAGGGATTATTTTTCCTCATCAACTCCAAATAATCCTGATAACAGTCTGGATGCTCTAACTCAAATCCCATTTTCTGCATTCGAGTCGCGTAAAGTTTCTTACCTGTCACCTGCTCGCTTTCTACTTGCAGCAAAGGAAGTCCCATCTGTTGCTGAAACCATTGCATTATTTCATGCAATAATTTTGGATCGTTGTTTGTCGCAATATAAGAGTTTTCAGGATGTTCCACGTGAATCATCTGTGATAAGAAACGTGATAAATCTTCGATATGAATCCGGTTCGACCAGTGCAAATTTGGATAGCACGTCATAGAAGCAGCCATTTTTTGCAGACGCGCAACTGAAGTACCGTAAATGCCGCTCGGACGAATGATGGTAGATTGCTCAGGATAAGCAGCGAAATAAGCCTGCTCCATCTGCTGCAAGATTTTGCCCTGAGCATCAATTGGGTGAATTTCAGTTTCGTCGTCTACGATTTCACCGGAATTTTGCCCATACACTCGTGTCGATGACACCACCACAATCCGCTTCACCGGATGCTGTTTCAAGGCAGCCACAATAGGTTGAACCGAATCCAGATAAGTCTGCTGATAGCCTTCAACCGTACTTTGTTTTGGACTAAGTAATACATAGACCCAGTCAATCGGAGGAACTGCTGTTAAATCCAGTTGATGCACATCCTGAATCAGATGAGTTGCGAATGAATCTGTTTTGGGACTCTGGCTAATTGTGCTAATTTGATGACCTTGCTCAAATAGTTGTTTAGCCACACGTCGGGATGTTTTACCATAACCGATAAATAAAATATGCATTGAGCACCGAATCACAAATCTGGTTGAGGGGACATGGCTGCAGTCCATCAGTTACAAGGCGTTGGCAATGCCGCCGCTGCATTACTCGAAAAACTAAATATCTTCAATACTGATGATTTGCTTTTTCATCTACCACGTGACTATGAAGACCGTAGCACGATCATTCCTATGAATCAATTGAGCGTGGGACGCAGCTATCTGCTGGAAGGCATCGTTAAAGGTGTGGATTTCCCCCCTGGCAAACGCAAATCCATGGCTGTGCTGCTAGATGATGATTTTGGCAAAATCACTTTACGTTTTTATCATATTTATAAAGGCATTACTGACCGCTGCAAACTGGGTAACCGTTTAAGAATTTTTGGTGAAGTGCGGGTTGGTGCGCGCGGTCTGGAAATGTATCATCCCGAACTGCAAGTCATTACTGAGGACACACCTTTACCTCAAACCAAGCTCACGGCAATTTATCCGGCGACTGAAGGCCTGACCCAGCCAAAAATACGGGATTATATTCAGCAGGCCTTGGATCAATACAGCGATCATCTGCCTGAATTGCTGCCAGCAAAATTTAGCAATGGTTATGCGCTGAAACAGGCACTGGAATATATCCATCATCCACCAGTCAATGCCAATATGCTGCAGCTGGCACAAGGCTCACATCCTGCACAGCAGCGCCTGATCTTTGAAGAACTGGTAGCGCATCAGATCAGTTTATTGACACGTCGGGCCTTCATTCAGCAGGTCGAAGCGCCTTCATTTGCGCCAAGTCAGACCTATGCCAAACAGCTTTTAGCCAGTCTGGCTTTTGAAATGACCGGTGCGCAAAAACGTGTATCCAGAGAAATTGCACAGGATTTAAGAACCAATAAACCGATGTTGCGTCTGGTTCAGGGCGATGTCGGCGCGGGTAAAACACTGGTGGCCGGTGTCGCGGCCTGCCATGCACTGGAAGAAGGCTGGCAAGTGGCGTTAATGGCACCGACCGAGATTCTGGCCGAGCAGCATTATCTGAACTTTAAACGCTGGTTTGAGCCTTTGGGCTTAAATGTAGCCTGGCTTTCCGGCAAGCAGAAAGGTAAAGCTCGCGCAGCAGCAGAACAGCTGATTCGGGACGGAAGTGCCCATCTGGTCATCGGCACCCATGCGCTGTTTCAGGAAAATGTCGAGTTTGCCAAACTGGGTCTGGTGATTATTGATGAGCAGCATCGCTTTGGTGTGGATCAGCGCCTTGCTCTCAGAAATAAAGGGCTAGATGGTATGTCACCGCATCAACTGGTGATGACTGCGACTCCGATTCCACGCACACTGGCCATGTCGGCCTATGGTGATCTGGATACCTCAGTAATTGATGAGCTGCCACCGGGCCGCACCCCGATTCAGACCGTGACCATTCCATTAGACCGGCGCGAAGAAGTCTTGCAACGGATTGCCAGCAACTGTGCCGAAGGCAAGCAGGCCTATTGGGTCTGCACCTTGGTCGAACAGTCCGAAACCCTAGATGCTCAGGCCGCAGAAGCGACTTTTACCGAAATTCGCGAGCGCTTTCCTGCGCTGAATATCGGACTGGTACATGGCAAGATGAAAGCCGATGAAAAACAGGCGGTAATGCAGCAGTTTAAAAATAATGAATTACAGCTCCTGATTGCCACCACCGTGATCGAAGTCGGCGTCGATGTACCCAATGCCTCCATTATGGTGATTGAAAATGCCGAGCGTCTAGGTCTATCTCAATTGCATCAGCTACGTGGCCGGGTCGGTCGTGGCGCCAAAGCCAGTTTCTGTGCGCTACTGTATAAACATCCGCTCTCGCAAAATGGTCAGGAACGCTTAAGAATCATGCGCGAAACCAATGATGGTTTCATGATTGCCGAGAAAGACCTGGAATTGCGTGGCCCGGGTGAGCTGCTCGGGACCAAACAGACTGGCGACATGAATTTCCGTGTGGCCAAACTGGAACGTGATGATCACCTGCTCAATCAGGCACATTATGTGGCCCAGCAGATGCTCAAGGATTATCCCGATCAGGCCGAGGCATTATTGCAACGCTGGCTACCGGAAGCACCGCGCTATGCCTATGTTTAAATTACTGGAACATGGAAAATCCTGGCTGACCCGCTTACAGCCCTGCCAGCTGTGTCTGACCGATCATCAAACCATTCATTCAGTTTGTAAAGATTGCTGGCGACAATTACCCTGGGCACATCAAACCATTCAACGGCAGGAAATGCAGTTCCAGATTGCCTGCGACTATGCCTACCCGATGGATCGTTTGATTCAACTGTTTAAATATGAACAGAAACTGCATTTGCAAAATTTACTGGCAGGTGTGCTGTTAAGTTTAGACCTGCCTAAAGTCAGTGCGATAGTACCGATGCCGATCTCGAATGAGCGTCTGGCTGAGCGCGGTTATAATCAATCTCTGGTACTGGCCAAACATGTGGCAAAACAGTTGAATGTACCCATCTGGCAACCTGTTCGACGAATGAAACAACACTCGCAAAAGGGCCTAAGCCGGCTGGAGCGGATTGAAGACATCCAGTCACAATTCCAGATCAGTACCATTTCCAAGCTGCGTTACCGTCGGGTGCTGATTATTGATGATGTGGTGACGACCGGCAGCTCGATTCGAGCACTGAGCCAAACACTTGAACAACTGGGCTGTCAAAAAGTTTATGCAGCCTGTCTGGCAGGTGCTCAAATCTGAAAATTTAAGCTTGGGCGAGTAACTGCGACTTCACCCAAGGAATCACAATTTCAGTGGTCAAGGGTGCGAGTCGTAGCTCTTTTTCATCCAGATCGACCCATTTCATTTCGGCAATTTCCGCTTCAATTTTTGGTGCTTGATCCAGACTTACCCAATAGACATAACTCACCAGTTGATGATCAGGTTCATTCGCTGTCTGGGTTTCAAAACGCCCGATGAATTGCTGAATCTGTGCCTGTGTGCCAATTTCTTCCTGAATTTCACGCAACATCGTTACTTCTGGTGCTTCATTGGGTTCCAGCTTGCCACCAACCTGCATAAAGCAGGATGTTCCTTTCTTGCGAACCACCAGCAGTTGCTGCGCTTCATTTAAAATAATGGCTGCGGCCACGGTAATCACTTTCATTTTCTATAAATCATGCTGTGGACAGCTTATTTTACTAAATCAGTCTGATCAACCATACCCCATTTCGCTTCAGGCGGCTGATAACTTTCAAATTGACGTAAAATATCCTCCAGATCATCACTCACAATTAAAGCATCCGTAAAGCGTGCTTTGGTAAAACCTTTCTCGGTGGTCATCTGAATAAATTTGAGTAAATCATCATAGAAACCATCGACATTTAAAAAAGCACACGGCTTTTGATGAATGCCCAACTGTGCCCAAGTCCATTGTTCAAAAATTTCTTCCAGTGTTCCTGCACCACCCGGAATGGCAATAAATCCCTGTGCCAGTTCCGACATGCGGGTTTTACGCTCGTGCATATTATCGACCACAAATAGCTCGGTAATATGCGGATGCGCCAGTTCACGATTGACCAGCTGTCTTGGAATTACGCCAATCACCTTGCCACCAGCAGCCAAAGCACTATCAGCAACAATACCCATCAAACCGGAACGACCACCGCCATAGACCAGCGTCTGATGCCTTGCTGCCAAGGTCTGGCCAACCTTTTCGGCGATCTCGGCATAGAGAGGATCCGAGCCCAGTGCTGAACCACAAAAAATTGCGATAGAATTCATTATTTCACTCTCCAATTGACGCTATATTGTACGAAATCGCTGCAAGCGCGTTTTTTCCAAAAATAACTGCTTAATATCAGTGTTTTTATTCAATTCCTTGTCTAAAATACACCCATTCCAATTCACATACTGCGCCAGGGAGAAAAGACAGCATGCTTGAAGCCTTTTACGCCACAGAGCGCGGTAGCTTAGAAGATATCACGATTAATGGTGATTTCGACCTGCATCCAGATTTAGTATGGCTTGATCTGATTGCACCTTCACAAGAAGAGCAGCAATGGATTCTAGATGCCTATGCGCAAAACTTACCGACCTTAAAATCGCTGGAAGATATCTCCTCTAGTGCCCGATTTTACCGTGATGATGACGGTATTTTGCATATCAGCACCTATTTTTTAACCAAAAATAAAAACTATCAGGTCGAGAATGAAAACGAAGATGAATCCAGCATGCTGGCGACGGTACAAACCGTAGCATTCATTCTGCATAAGGACCGTCTTTTTACCTTGCGTGGCGAAAAGCTGGTGGCCTTTCGTGCCTTCCGTGCCCGTGCGCGCCGCAATGATTATGAAATCGATTATAAAGATCCGACTTGGATTTTATTGGGTCTGCTCGAAGCCAAACTAGATGAACTGGCCGACATTCTAGAAGATGTACATAAAGATTTAGAGAAATATTCAACTGAAGTGTTGAATAACCGCCATCGTGAGCAGATTCTCGATCTGGATGACATGATTACCCGGCTAGCTCAACTGGAAGATATGCTCGGTAAAGCGCAGCTCTGTCTGATCGATTTACGTCGTGTTCTAACTTTCCTGTCTCGTCCACGCGCCTTGGGCAGTCATATTTATGATGCGGATATCCGAGAATTGAGTGAAGATGTACGCTCGCTGGTTGAACATGATGCCTTCCTGTTTCAGAAAGTGCGCTTTCTGCTCGATACCACGTCCGGATTTATTAACACCGAACAGAACGATACGATTCGTCGATTCTCAATCCTGCCAAGTATGCTCGCGCCACCGATGCTGATTGCCAGTATTTATGGGATGAATACCGAAGTTCTGCCTTTTGCACAAGGCTCCATGAGCTTCATTATGGTCAGTATTATTTTGATCGGCTTTTTGATTGGGCCATTGATTTACTTTAGATGGAAGAAGTGGATTTAATTTATTAACCCTCTCTCTAACTCTCTCCCATAGGGAGAGAGGACTTCCAATATTTATTGAGATAGTAGTTTTTAAAAATATCATTTCTCTCCATAAATTTAGAGAGGAAGTTCCCTCTCCTTTTAGAAGAGGGTTAGGGTGAGGTCATATTTTAATCCTTCCTAACCTCCTTTTGATAAAGGAAGGAATTTACTTTTAAAATGTATCAACAATAAAAAAGCACCTGTCGGTGCTTTTTTATTTACTGAGTGATCTGTAAATCATCCTGTAAATGACAGGCCTGAATGATATTCATCATTTTAGCAGGGACAGCTTTAAACTGTAGTCCTTGCGCTTGAGGCGTCTGGCGCAACCAGCGCACCAATACTGCCAAAGCCAAAGTACTGCCACTTTCAAGCCCAGCCAAGTTGACCACAAGCGGAAACTTGGTCTGCGACTGAACCACACGCAGACCATTTAGGTAATAGTCCTGCGCATTGCCATAATCAATTTTGCCTGAAACCTGCAATTCCTGATCCTTGAATACAATCACGGCTCACCTATCTGATTATTTCTTGTTTTTGTCAATTGCAGCTTCTGCATCCGGTTTGAAGTTAGCAATGGCTTTATCTATGTTACCGCCATTACGTTTGACTGTCGCAGCAAACTGGTTACGGAATTGCAAACCTAGATCGATACCCGATACGTTGATGTTGCGGATTTTCCATTGTGAACCTTTGTCCACCAGCTGAAACGCTACCGGAATTTTCTCGCCTTTATTATTAAAGTCGATGGTTACAACAGGGTTTTTGCTATTGCTGGCCTTGTATGGACGCACGCTATAGGTTTGATTGCTGAACTTGGAAAATGCAGAACCATAATTTTCAATAAGCGTTTCACGGAAATTCTTTTCAAACTGCGCGCGCTGTGCAGCCGTACTATACTGGTTCGTCGCATAAGTCCCCATCACAATACGCGTGAAAGACTGTGAATCAATGTATGGATCCAAATTCTGGCGGACAATCGCTTTTACCAGCGCTGGATTGTTCTGCAATTTGGCATTATCAGCTTTGAGGCGCTCAATCAAACCATCTGCCACTTTTTTAATAAAAGCAGGTGGTGCTTCAGACGGTGCAGCAAACACTGTACCAGCAACCATTGTTGAAAGAATGCTTGCTGCAAGCGTTTGTTTTACTAAAGTCTTCACTGAAATCTCCTCAATCTATTATTCAACAAATGCAGGTTCTGCATCAGTCGATTCTGAAACTGTCGCCTGTTCTGGGGCAGTTTCTTGACTATCTGACGATTTACCGGCACCGCCAGTAATGAACTTCGTCACTAAATCTTCAATTTCCATGGTGCCTTGGGTATTGGCAATCTGATCACCACGTTTCAAATAGTTCAGACCACCACCTGGAATAATTTTCAGGTATTTTTCACCCAATAACCCATTGGTCGCTACCATAATATAAGCATCCTCATCAATATTGGTGATGGATTTCATGTTAGCTAAGAGTTGTTTTTCCATGTCTTTTTGTTGCGCAGGTGCAGCCGCAGTATAGTCCGAACTATAACGTAACTCTTCCAGTGCTTCCTGCTGAACTTGTTTTAATTGTTCAGTATTAAAAGAGGTCAATGAGCCATCCAGGGTCATATGCACGGTTGCCAGACGCGTTACAGGATCTAAGGTAATGTCATCCACCTGTCCTACTTTCACGCCACTTAAAGCGACTTTGGCACGTGGCTTGATGCCATTTACATTTTCAAACGTTGCCGTCATTTTATAGCTGTCGGAAATATTGTGTCCGACCAGACCACTGACACGCATTGCTAGGAAAAATAAGGCAATACCAAACAAAATAACAAAAACACCAACGGCCAGCTCACTAGTACGTGATTTCATTAAACACCTCCGAACATGACCGCAGTCAACACAAAGTCAAAGCCTAAAACGCACAGCGAAGAATACACGACTGTACGCGTTGTAGAAGTTGCAATACCTTCCGATGTCGGGACACAGGCATAGCCTTGATACACCGCAATCCAGGTACAAATTAATGCGAATACAAAACTTTTAATAATGGTGCCATTTAAGACATCTTTATAGAATTGCACGCTGCTTTCCATGCCGCTCCAATAAGCGCCTTCATCGGCACCCAGAAAATCCACCCCGACCATTTTGCCGCCCATAATGCCAACTGCAGCAAAGATGACGGAAAGCATTGGCAAGCTAAAAATCCCCGCCCAGAGACGTGGCGAAATCACCCGTTTTAAGGGATCCACCCCGATCATTTCCATACTGGACAATTGTTCAGTGGCTTTCATCAGACCAATTTCTGCGGTCAAAGCCGAACCGGCACGTCCTGCAAACAGCAAAGCCGCGACCACAGGTGCTAATTCACGCAGCAAGGTCAACGCCACCGCTGTACCAAGCATGGATTCACTGCCAAAGGTCGACAGAATACTGAACATCTGCAAGCCAAGCACGGCACCAATAAACAGACCAGAAACCACAATAATCAGCAGGGACAATACCCCGACCCGATACATCTGATAAATAAACAGCTTTACGCCAAGCCAGGTCGGTATGGAAAATAAAATCTGCAACAGCATCAGGGTTGCGACCCCAATCCCCTGTACACGTTCAATAACGCGTCTACCTAATGCGGCAATTGCATTCATGAACGAACCTCATCACTTAAATAAGCTTGATGACTAAACTGATAATCCACCGGACCTTCTACCGAACCGGTCAGGAATTGCTGTACAAAAGCAGACGGATGCGCTTTCAGCTCTGCCGGAGTGCCCTCGCCCTGAATTTTGCCTTCTGCCACCACATAGATGTAGTCTGCAATCGATAAAGTTTCTGCAACATCATGCGAGACAACAATCGTGGTTAAGTCCAGTGCTTCACGTAATGAACGGATCAGACGAGTCAAAACGCCCATCACAATCGGATCTTGTCCGGCAAAGGGTTCATCGTACATGATCAGCTCAGGATCCAGCGCAATCGCACGGGCCAAAGCCACGCGTCGGTTCATACCACCGGATAGTTCAGATGGCATCATCTGTTCTGCACCACGTAAACCGACTGATTCCAGCTTCAGTGCCACGATTTCCTTAATCAGATGTTCCGGCAATTTGGTATGTGCCCGAATCGGAAATGCGACATTTTCATACACGCTCATATCGGTAAACAAAGCACCGCTCTGAAACAACATACCCATCCGTGCACGTGCTGAAAAAAGTTCGGAACGTGACATCGTGGCAATATCTTTGCCGTCCAATAAAACCTGACCGTGCTCAGGAACCAGTTGCCCACCAATCAGTCTTAATAAGGTGGTTTTACCAGTACCGGATGGTCCCATAATGGCCGTAATCTGCCCACGACGAATATTTAAACTCACGTCGTCATAAATCACGCGCTCACCCCGCTTGAAGCTTAGATTCTTGACTTCAATCAGAGATTGAGTATCTCGCGCTGTTTGATTTTTCATAGCTGAGTTTATTCCTGCATTTTTTCAGCATGCATACTATAAAGGAACGAAGTTCAAAATGTTAGCAGTTGAAAAAGATGGTTTAATATCATAAAAAAATGACAATAATGGATTGTTTCGTATTTTTTATAATAAAAATATGCACTTAAGATTTAGTCAGGTACATTGATTAATTAAAAAGACTGTATAAATAATAGATAATATTACACAAAATCAAAGTCAATGCGATATATGGCATATACACCTCTATCAATTGAGATCGAAGAGCTAAGCTTTTCATATTAATAATTATCATAACCCTGACAAAATATGATTTAGTAGACATTTTACGTTAAAAAGCAAAAAACTCAATGCATAAAAAAACCGGTATTTCTACCGGTTTTTTTATCTTCATCTAGCGACTGAATTAGTCGTTAAATTTACGACGTGGACGATCTTCACCACCGAACGAACGTTCACCACGTGGCTTGTCATCAAAGTTGCGACGTACTGGACGATCACCGAAATCACGCTTTGGACGGTCATCACCGAATGAACGCGCTGGACGATCACCGAAACCACCTTCACGACGTGGAGCAGGACGATCACCAAAATCACGTTTTGGACGATCACCATAACCGCCTTCACGAGCTGGTTTATAATCTACACGGTTACCACGGTTGTCATCATTAGAGCGAGGACGGTCACCAAAACCACCTTCACGACGTGGAGCTGGACGATCACCGAAGTCACGCTTTGGACGGTCATCAAACGAACGTTGTGGACGATCACCAAAACCGCCTTCACGACGTGGAGCTGGACGATCACCGAAGTCACGCTTTGGACGGTCATCAAACGAACGTTGTGGACGATCACCAAAACCGCCTTCACGACGTGGAGCTGGACGATCACCGAAGTCACGACGTGGACGATCTTCGCCAAATGCCGGACGTTCGCCACGAGGTTTGTCATCGAAGCTACGACGTGGACGATCATCACCGCCTTCACGACGTTTGAAGTTGCTTTCGCCTTCAAAACGACGACCGCCACCGAAACCACCACGACCGCCATCACGACGACCACCATCACGGCCACGACCGCGACCAGCGCCATCACGGCTACCACGTGCAGGAGGTGGAGATGGCTCAAGACCTTCAATTTCAGATACGTTTAGACGCGCATCAAGGAAGTCTTCTAAAGCACGGATTTTACCGCGTTCACGGTAAGTCGCCAAAGTAATGGCTTTACCAGTACGACCCGCACGACCTGTACGACCGATACGGTGTACATAGTCTTCATTCTTCATTGGAAGACCGAAGTTGATGACGTGTGAAATAGTTGGTACGTCAAGACCACGCGCTGCAACGTCAGTTGCAACCAAGATCTTCGCACGACCTTCACGGATGCTGCGTAAACGACGGTTACGAACAGTTTGTGGCATAGCACCGTGAAGCGCTACAACTGATAGACCTGCTTCAGCAAGTTCTTCAGCCAACATATCTGTGTCTTCTTGAGTTGACGCAAATACAACTGCTTGATCAACGTCTTCTTCGTTCAACCAGTGAGTAAGAAGTTTTTTCTTGTGCTCGAAACCGTCAGTCCAATGCAAAGTCTGAGTAATATCAGTATTTGTAGAGTGACCAGTTTCGATCGAAATACGCATTGGATCATTCATCATGCGTTCTGCAAGTGTAATGATACGTGGTGCAAAAGTCGCAGAGAACATAAGAGTTTGTTTGCGGTTTGCAGCCAACTCACCAATTGCTTCTAAGTCTTCAGAGAAGCCCAGGTCAAGCATACGGTCAGCTTCATCGACGATTAACGCGTCAACTTTATCCAATTTGATTTGACGACGATTCACCAAGTCAAGTAAACGACCTGGAGTTGCAACAACAACTTGCGCGCCTTTCAACTGTTGAATTTGTTTACCAAAAGGCATACCGCCCATGATTGCTGCAATACGAACACCTTTCATGTGACGTACAAATGCGATTGCGTCTTGACATACCTGTTGTGCCAATTCACGAGTCGGTGAAATCACCAAAATATTCGGTTGAGTAACCGCTTTCATACGGTCTTTAAACGGTACTAATGTATCTTGGTTTGCCAACGCATTTAACGTAGGCAGTAAGAATGCAGCAGTTTTACCAGAACCTGTTTGGCTTGACACAAGAAGGTCTTTGCCTTCAAGCGCAGCTGGAATCGCTTGTTCTTGTACAGGAGTAGGAGTAGTAAAGCCTAAAGCGTCGAGAGCCTGTGTTAGAGATTCGTCGAGGGAAAAATCAGCAAAAGTTTTGCTCATAGAGAGTATTCACCCTGAAGTGGGTGCTCCATTTAATAAATAACAATTATGGACATCGGCAAAAAGCGGCACAGCAAATAATGCTGAAAATATTAGGATTCAGCAGCGATCCGAGTAACGACGATGTGGATATAACGCACGCATGATTACGGCCGCAAACCTGAAGGAATCGCTTAAGCGATTGGGGCGCGAAGGATATGTCCTCTCTATGGACAGCACGCGCATACAATGATTAGAAGATAGTGTTCAGGTAAAGAACAGAAATTAAGTGCGTGGCGGAATTATAGCAGAATATTCCACAATGTCATTAAGTTTTAAAACTAATTTCCCTTATTCTTAATTTATCTATATATTTCTGATACTTAAAATATAATAAAAAATGTAACAGGCGGTATAAAAAGTCACTTTTCGCCAATTCACCTGATATTTCCAGTATTCAAGCATAGACAAACAATCTTGCATCAGTCTCTCGCGACTTAAATTTCCATGCATAAAAAAGGCATCCCGAAGGACGCCTTTTCTCAATATTAGATCTGATTCATCTAAACCCGATTATTTTGCTGCTTCGCCCCAAGCAGGAACAACTGCTTGCATTAAAGGCTTAAGCATTTTCATTGAACAAGCCAAAACTTGACCATTTTCCATAGAGTCGCTACCACCACGTGCATCAACTACAGTACCGCCTGCTTCTTTCACGATCAATTCGCCAGCTGCGATATCCCAAGGCTTTAAACCAAGTTCGAAATAACCATCGAAACGACCTGCAGCAACATAGGCTAAATCCAATGCTGCAGAACCTGAACGACGATATTGCGCGCCAGCTTCAGTTACGTTTAACAGGGTTTGAAAATGGTTCTTGGCATAAGACACAACTTCGCCATTACGCTTGGCACGATAAGCGTGACCAACAGCCATAAAGGTATTTTCCAGGCTGTCTTTAACATTCACACGAATACGGCGCTGGTTCATCATGGCACCACGACCACGACTGGCAGAGAATAGCTCATCTTTCACCGGGTCATAAATCACCCCGTGTTGAGTAATGCCTTTGTGCTGAACTGCGATAGAGATACAGAAATGCGGGAAACCGTTAATGAAGTTTAAAGTACCATCTAGCGGATCGATCACCCAACACCAATCGGCGTCATGACCTTTACCTTCCTGATAGCCAAACTCTTCACCAAGGAAACTGTGATTTTTATAGCTTTTACGTAGGGTATCGATGGTCAACTGTTCCAAATAACGATCTACACGCGTTACCGGACCATCAATTCCTTTTTCTTCGACTTGTAGATCGAGTTTATGACGATTCTGATGCGCTTTTAAAAGCTCTTGACCAACTAACTGAGCCGCACGCGCAGCCATCACCACCATAGGTTCCATTGAACACCCACTACAAATTTGAAGACACTGATAAAGAATAATGCATAAAAGCCCCGATATCTTAGCAAATATCAGGGCTTTTTTGGGAAAAATGTGTCTAAAATTTTTAAGATATTATGACAAGACGCTTTGCCCTAGGTTGGACCAAGCCTGATTGATTGATTTTTCAATACCTTGCGCATCCAGCCCCGCCTGCTGTAACATCTGTGCATGAGTCGCTTGTGCCATAAATGTATCATCCAGACCCAAATTCAGTATCGGTTTGACAATCTGCGCTTCTGCCAGATATTCATTCACGGCACTACCCGCACCGCCCATCACTGCATGTTCTTCCACCGTGACAAACAGACTGGTGCTTAAAGCGAGATCATCGAGCATTTGAGTATCCAGTGGTTTGACAAAACGCATGTTAACCACACGCACGCCAATCTCATGTTTCACGGCAAATGCTTCAGCAGCGTCGACTGCAGCCTGTACCCGGCTACCAAATGCCAGTACAGAAATATATTCATCATACTGCCCATTAAAGCTGGCCACAATTTCCGCCTGACCGATCGGAATCTCGATCATCTTTTGCTGGATATCGACGCCCAGTCCATTGCCACGCGGATAACGTACCGCTGCCGGCCCTGGATACAAATACGCTGTATGCAGCATTTGACGGCATTCATTTTCGTCTTTCGGCGCCATGATCACGATATTCGGGATAGTACGCATATAGGCATAGTCATAAGCACCGGCATGCGTCGGGCCATCTTCACCAACCAGACCGGCACGATCAATACCGAAAGTAACATCCAGATTCTGCAAAGCCACGTCATGTACCAGTTGATCATAACCGCGTTGCAGGAAAGTCGAGTAAATTGCAACCACCGGCTTCAAGCCTTCACAAGCCATACCGGCAGCCAAGGTAACCGCATGCTGTTCGGCAATCGCGACATCAAAGAAACGTTCCGGATATTCTTTGGCAAATTTGACCATGCCTGAGCCTTCGCACATCGCAGGTGTGATTGCGAGCAAACGGGCATCTTGTGCCGCTTCATCGCAAAGCCATTGTCCAAATACATCCGAATATTTCGGTGCAGTATTGCTGGCGGCAACGGCGTTGATTTTGCTAATCGCGTGATATTTGATTTGATCGGATTCTGCCGGAGCAAAGCCTTTGCCTTTTTTAGTATAGACATGAATCAGGCGTGGGCCTTTACGCTTTTTCAGCGCATTAAAGACATGCACCAGCTGTTTGACATCATGACCATCGTACGGGCCAAAATAGTCAAAGCCGATGGCTTGGAATAAGTTATCTGCAGCATCGGTTGCTGCACTGTGCAAACGCGAGTTATACAACCATTCTGGATGTGGCTGTACATATGCCTCACCCTGCTCGGTAACATTAACGAACTCACCGCGCTCCCAAATGGCAGCCAGATGTTTGGCAAAACCACCGGTACTGCAAGAAATCGACATATCATTGTCGTTCAGCACCACCATCAGATCAGCACTGTGTGCCACGGCATCATTCAAAGCTTCAAAAGCCATACCTGCCGTCATGGCGCCATCGCCAATAATCGATACCACTTCACACGGCTTGTTCTGATAACGACGTGCCAGCGCCATACCTAGGCCAGCAGAAATCGCCGTCGAAGAATGCCCTACCCCAAAGGTATCAAATTCAGATTCTTCACGAGCCGGAAACGCAGCCAGACCATCTTTGGCACGAATCGTGGTGAGCTGTTCACGACGACCAGTCAACACTTTATGCGGATAGGCCTGATGACCTACATCCCAGATCAGGCGGTCATGCGGTGTATTAAAGCAATAATGTAAAGCCACGGTGAGTTCAATCACACCGAGATTGGCACCAAAATGTCCGCCACTTTGCCCGGCAGCATACAAAATGAATTGACGTAACTCATCCGCCACTTGTTCTAGCTGGCTTTGCTCGAGTGCACGCAGTTGCTCAGGATGATTGATCGCATCAAGCAACGGTGTTACAGGGCGTTGAGTTGGGATTTCTGTATACAGCATATTATGGCAAAGCCTTCTAAAGCCTGGCAAATCTAAAGCTAGGTCAATGGGGAGTACCCGATCATATAGCTGAATTGTAGCAGCTTCAATTCAGCTACGCTTCTAGCGATGCAATATTAAACAATGATCTCGTCGGGGTGAAAAAATTGCAGCCTACGATTATCCTGAATAATCTTACTATTTATCAACTATTATCGTTCGCTTTCTACAAAAAAGAAAATCTATTGCAGAATTTCGACTTTGCAATTCTACCAATGTTCAATCATTACGCTATACTTTAGCCAATTTCAGGATTTAACGGGTTCAGCTGTGCCAATCGAATTTGTCGCAACGTCAAGATTACCTACCGCTCACGGTGAATTTAAAATTACTGTATTTCAAGACCCTGAGACTGGCGAAGAACATGTCGCACTTTCCAAAGGGCTTGAAGAAATATCAGATGAGCCTGTAGTGGTGCGTGTGCATTCTGAATGTTTAACCGGTGATGCCTTTGCTTCGCTCAAATGCGACTGTGGCCCGCAATTGCAAGCGACTTTAAAACTGATCAATGAATTGGGCCGCGGAGTCATTCTGTATTTGCGTCAGGAAGGTCGTGGCATTGGCCTGACCAATAAAATTCGCGCTTATGCTCTGCAAGATCAGGGACATGACACCGTAGATGCCAATTTAATGCTGAACCTGCCCGCAGATGCACGCCAGTATGATATGTGTAGCATCATGCTGGATCATTTACAGGTGAAAGCAGTACGCCTGGTGACCAATAACCCTTCTAAAATTGAGGCTTTAAAAGCCCAGGGAATTAACGTGATCGATCGTGTGCCTTTGACTGTGGGTTTAAACCCTTTTAATGAACAATATCTCAAGACCAAGCACGAACGCATGGCACATCTTTATAAAAAGGATGATTTTTAATATTTTTAAAACCCTGTCCTACCTTATTTTAACTTAATCCCTCCAAACCTCCCTTTCTTGCGCTTCGACTTAAAGCAATGCTTAAGTCTTGCTCGGGGAGGTTTTCCCTATCTTTCTTAAAAATGGGGTTAGGGGAAGATTAAATCGTCATCGAGAAAATCCGGTTCTCCGGTATGCGTCGCTTTAAACGTAAATCAAAAGCCATACAAATATTGCGTACAAATGGTTTCCCTTTCTCCAGAATCGTGACTGACGAGTCTGAAAATTGAATCAAACCATCCTGTGCCATTTCGTCAAGCTGTTCCAAAACCTCATCAATTTCAGGGAAAAGCATCTCGGAATTTTCCCATGAGGTGCTAAAGCTGCACATCAAATTTAGAATATGTTGCCGGATGATCAAATCTTCCTGATTTAAGACATGTCCTTTAAATACCGGAATTTCATTGCGCGCCAGGCATTCATAATATTCTTCAATGGTTTTCACATTCTGCGCAAAGCTGTACCAGCTATCACTGATTGAAGAAATGCCTAGCCCAATCATCACCTGGGTTTTAGAGGCTGTGTATCCCATAAAGTTGCGGTGCAATGTTCCCGCTTGAAAGGACTGGTACATCGCATCTTTCTCTAAGGCAAAATGATCCATACCGATTTCATGATAGCCATGTGCCAGAAGTTTCTTTTTACCCGCTTCATAGCATTCCCGTTTGATCGCATCTTTGGGCACATCGGCATCTTTAAAACCGCGCTGACCATTACCTTTAATCCAGGGCACATGTGCATAGCTATATAAAGCCAGACGGTCCGGCAAGAGCGAATTGGTTTGTTCAATAGTATTTAAAACATCATCCAGACTCTGAAATGGCAGACCAAAGACCAGATCATGGGAAATCGATTCATAGCCAATTTCTCGCGCCCATTCGGTCACCTGTTTAACATTTTCATAAGGCTGAATCCGGTGAATCGCCTTTTGCACGGTTTCGTTATAATCCTGCACACCATAACTGACCCGACGAAAACCCAGGTCATACAATCCCTGCAAATGTTCACGCGTAGTATTATTGGGATGACCTTCGAAACTGAATTCATACTCAGGCGCTACGTCTGCTTTGGCCAGAATGCCTTGAATTAGTTGAGCCAGATGTGCCATTGAAAAAAAGGTCGGCGTTCCTCCACCAAAATGAATCTCTTTAATGATGGGCTTTTCTTGTAATAACTCGCAATATAGATCCCATTCTTTCAGCAGTGCCTGAATATAAGGTTGTTCGACTTCATGGCGCTTGGTCACGCGCTTATGACACCCGCAGAAGGTACACAGGCTTTCGCAAAATGGCAGGTGGATATACAAGCTAATGCCTTCGCTTTGATTGGATTCATCAAAAGACTTTTTTAGCGTTTGCTTCCATTGTTCCAGCGAGAAATTCTGCTCTTCCCAATACGGAACAGTGGGATAACTGGTATAGCGTGGCCCGGGAACATTGTATTTTTGAATCAGGGAATTGACCTGTACCGACATGACACCCACCTATTACCGTCGAGAAATGCTCAAGCCAATGAGCGCTTGTGAGTTATTGTGCTGAGCTTGAAAAAAGAATTCAACCTAGCCATTTAGTCGGATTTAATGATGCATTCTGCTTATAAATAGTGGAATGTAATGTCTGGGCTGATGAATTGCATCACCAAATTAGACCTTAATCTTTGACTGATTTTATGCTTTGATGTCGTTAGTTTTTTATTTCCCTACGAGGGCTCTGATGCAGCATCCTACATCTACGGATATTCAACGCGTTCGTGAATTTCTCATCGACTTGCAGGCACGGATTTGTGCAGCATTAGAACAGCAGGAACGTGCTGGCGGCGGTACGGCCGAATTTATCATCGATGACTGGGAGCGTCCAGAAGGTGGTGGTGGCCGTTCACGTGTTTTGCAAAATGGTACGGTGATTGAAAAAGGTGGGGTAATGTTCTCCCACATCAACATTTCCAAGCTACCTGCTTCTGCGACCGAACGCCATCCCAATATTGCCGGTGCCAAAGCGCAAGCAATGGGGGTATCACTGGTCATCCATCCAAAAAACCCGAATGTACCGACTTCGCATGCCAACGTGCGTTTATTTGTGGCTGAAAAAGAAGGTCAGGATCCGATTTGGTGGTTTGGTGGCGGTTTTGACCTGACCCCGTTTTATCCGAATGATGAAGATGTACTGTCTTGGCATCAAACGGCGCATGATCTATGTGCGCCATTCGGCGAAGAGGTTTATCCTGAACATAAACAATGGTGTGATGATTATTTTTATCTGAAACATCGTGATGAACAGCGTGGCGTTGGCGGCTTGTTTTTTGACGACCTGAATCAATGGGATTTTGAAACCTGTTTCCAGTATATGCAGGCTGTAGGCAATGGATATCTAGAAGCCATTCTGCCGATTTTCCAGCGCAATCAGGATAAGCCTTATACCGAAGCACAACGCGAGTTTCAGTTGTACCGTCGTGGCCGTTATGTGGAATACAATCTGGTTTATGACCGCGGCACCCTGTTTGGCTTGCAGACTGGCGGCCGGATTGAATCGATTCTGGTCAGCCTGCCCCCGCTTACCGGATGGTCATATCGCCCTGAATGGGATGAGGGCTCACCGGAAAAACGTTTAACAGATTACTACCTGAAACCACATAACTGGTTAACAGAATTAAAATCCAACGCAATGAAATGATACAAACGGCCCTCAAATAGAGGGCTGTTTTAATAGATATATCCTCTATACTGCTGCATAGAAATACCTGATTTGATCGCGGCACCCTATCGCTACATCGATCATATTCCATTTGATGTCTAGTGAGAATAACAATGCATAATCTTCAATTAAATCTACCTGTGTTGGCCTTTTGGCTTTTTCTGGCTCTCGCCATCAGCGCGATGAGTACCGCAATTTTGAGTCACAACCTGATTCTGGATGGCGCCGCTATTCTGGTGAGTATCCTGACTGGGTTTGGGGTTGTTCTCAGTATGGCGCTGATGTTTGCGGAACATATTATGGATATTTGCAGTTCCTAAAACCCGGATCACTTAACAGCAATTTAAAATCGCGCAGGCTTTAGTCTCTGCGCTTTTTCACGTATATTGATGGCCATTTCCGCACATGGACATTGTGAAATGAGCAAACAATTTTCCGTGATTGGTAACCCGATTGAACAATCACGTTCTCCAGAATTGCATCACGCCTTTGCTGCTAAAACTGGTGTCGACCTGAGTTACACCAAGCGTCTGGCGCCACTGGATGGCTTCGTAGCCAACATTCAGGAATTCTTTAGCAATGGCGGTAGTGGCATGAATGTCACCGTACCCTTTAAAGAACAGGCTTTTGCCCACTGTCAGGTGCTGAGTGAACGGGCCAAAATTGCCAAAGCCGTGAATACGCTATGGATGGAAAATGGTGTGCTGCATGGCGACAATACCGATGGTCAGGGACTGGTTGAAGCAATTCGAGCACTAGATTGGCCACTGGAAAATACAGATATTTTAATTATTGGTGCAGGCGGTGCCACGCGTGGTGTAATCTATCCCCTAGCCCAGGCAGGTGCGAAAAAAATCGTGATCGCCAATCGTACCTTGGCACGGGCGGAACAACTGGTCGCTGATCTTCAGAATGCCGTACCGCAAGTCGAATTACAGGCGATTTCACTAGACACTTTAGCCGGTGAATTTGATTTGATGATTAATGCCACTTCTGCCAGTCTCAGCGGTGATGCCCTGGTTTTACCGGAAACGCTACAGTTTAAACGGGCCTATGAAATGGCCTATGGCAAACCTTCTTCCTTTCTGGATCAAGCCAAGGCACGCGGTGTACCGACATCTGAAGGTTTTGGCATGCTGGTCGGTCAAGCAATTGAATCTTTTTACATCTGGAATGGTATCAAACCGGATTTAAAAGAGTTTCTTTAAAACCCCTATCTCTCTAATGAGTTCAGTTCGGGTTGCAACTGCAACCCTTTACTTCCCTCCTACTACTTTTTATAAGCTGAAAAACCATGGATTGGTTTTAATGACATTTTAAAATGAGTTATTTTGCCACCTGAATCCGAGCACAATTCATACAAAAATATACTGGACAAATCACCTTTTAACTCATTAAATTCCATTGATATAACAAGTTTTTAATCTTCCTGTAATGTAAACACCTAATGATGAAATTCGATGATTTCATTCATTAGCCTTAAAAATCGATTCGCTTTTCTGACATTTTTATTCACTGAATTCATCAATGTTTTTTTATCCCGAATGTGAATAATCAAAGAATCGATACAGATAATCCAAAACTAATTTCAATCAGGATTAAACGCATGCCAGCATATAAAGCCCCTTTACACGACATTCGCTTCCTTATGAATGAAGTGCTTGACTACCCTGCGCACTACCAGAATTTGTCGAATGGTGAATATGCCGATGCCGACACGGTAGATATGATCTTAGAAGGCGCTGCAGATTTCTGTGAAAATGTACTGTCGCCGTTGAATCAAAGCGGTGATGAAGAAGGCTGTCATTTTGAAAATGGCGAAGTAAAAACACCGAAAGGCTTTAAAGAAGCTTACGACCAGTTCGTACAAGGTGGCTGGCAAGGTCTGTCTTATCCTGAAGAATTTGGTGGCCAAAACCTGCCAATGTCTTTAAACCTGATCAAATCGGAAATGATGGGGACTGCAAACTGGTCATTCCAGATGTATCCGGGTTTAAGTGTGGGTTGTATCAACACTATCATGCAATATGGTACCGATGAGCAGAAAAACACGTATCTGCCTCACTTAGTTGCAGGAACTTGGGCGGGCACCATGTGTCTGACTGAGCCGCAATGTGGTACTGACTTGGGTCAAGTTAAGACTAAAGCAGAGCCGAAAGAAGATGGCAGCTATGCCATTTCAGGCACCAAAATCTTTATTTCCGCAGGTGAGCACGACCTGACTGAAAATATCGTACATATCGTACTGGCACGCCTTCCGGATGCACCGCAAGGTACCAAAGGGATTTCTCTGTTTATCGTACCGAAATTTATTGCTGCTGCAGATGGCGGGATCGGCGAGCGTAATCCAGTGAACTGCGGTTCGATTGAACACAAAATGGGGATTCGCGCTTCAGCAACGGCTGTACTGAATTTTGACAATGCGACTGGCTACCTGATTGGCGAACCGAATAAAGGCTTGCACGCTATGTTCACCTTTATGAACACGGCGCGTATTGGTACTGCGATTCAGGGTATTTGTCATGCTGAATTGTCATTCCAGGGTGCTTTACCGTATGCCAAAGAGCGTATGTCAATGCGCGCCCTGTCTGGCAAAAAAGATCCGGAAAAAGTAGCGGATGCGATCATTCACCATGCTGATGTCCGCCGTATGCTATTGACGCAAAAAGCCATTGCTGAAGGTGGCCGTGCCATGATTTATCATGCAGCAAAAATTGCCGACAACATGAATGATGCTTTGCTGCGTGGCGATACTGCAGCATTTGAACAGCATGATGACCATCTTGGGTTCTATACTCCAATCCTGAAAGGCTTCCTGACCGAAATGGGTTATGAGGCATCAAATCACGGTATGCAAGTCTTCGGTGGACACGGCTATATCAAAGAATGGGGCATGGAACAGATCGTACGTGACTCACGTATTTCTACCTTGTATGAAGGCACAACAGGCGTTCAGGCACTGGATCTGATTGGTCGTAAAGTGCTGTTGACCTCGAAAGGCAAAGTGATTCGTGATTACACTGCTGAAATCCTGAAATTCTGCGGTCAGCATGCACGTAATAAATATATGCGCCGCTTTGCCTGGGATTTAACCAAGCTCTGTGCACAGTGGAATGCACTAACTGTGCGTATCATGCTGGCTGCACGTAAGGACCGCGACATCGTTTCTTCTGCATCAGTCGATTTCCTGATGTTCTCCGGTTATGTGATGATGGCGTACTTCTGGGCACAACAAGCCGCAGTCGCTTCAGCCAAACTGGCTTCTGGCGATGGTGCGGAAGTACCAGAGTTCTATAAAGCAAAAATCAAAACTGCTGATTTCTACTTTGAACGTATCCTGCCACGTACCCAAGGTCATGCAGAAGCGATGGTGAATCCGTCTAAAACCATGACGGCACTCGCGCCAGAACACTTTAGCTTCGATTACTAACCAGAACACTTTAGCTTCGATTACTAAGCTGTAAATTGACTTGAAAAGGGCGCTTCGGCGCTCTTTTTATTGATGTAGATGCCCTTCTTCAACTTAAAAAACCTTTCTGGATAGAAAATATACAAATTTAATTTTATATTTTTCAACATCCTAATAAATTAGCCAAATAAAACGCTTGTATATCTCAAAATAAGCGGTATGATAATCCCAACTAGAAAAATTCTTGTTTTGGTTAGTCTTCTTTTAAGTATCGCAGTTTTAGTCATAAACCTTCGTATTACAGATCAAAAAGCTCCATCCTTTTTATTTTTCAAAGTTACAGTTAGTCATCTGAAATTTTGGCTATAAATTCATACGATTCAATAGGTTATATTATGTCTAATACAGTTAACGGTACAGTAAAATGGTTCAACGAAACTAAAGGTTTCGGTTTCATTCAACAAGAATCAGGTCCAGACGTTTTTGCTCATTTCAGCGAAATCACTGGTTCAGGTTTCAAAACTTTAGTTGAAGGTCAAAAGGTTTCTTTCAGCGTAGCTCAAGGTCAAAAAGGCCCTACAGCTGTAAATATCGTTGCTCTATAATTTAGACGCAAGATATTAAAAAAAAGCACTCTTAGAGTGCTTTTTTTGTGCCTGTAATTTCTTTCATTCAGCGCTAGTTTTTAAAGATTATTGGGTTGATCTAAAAACCGGTGTGCTCTATGCCAGGCTAAAAATACCGGATCAGGTGCAAAACGTTTTGGTACGTCGATTCGTTTACCGTGATAGGGTTTTAAATAGGCGTATAAACTCGCATCTTGCTTGGCTTGATTCGCAAGACACACTTTAAGCCCTTTATCTAGCGTGATAAATCCTTGATCAAAAGCTTGATCCAATAAAGAAGATAAACAAATTCCATTACGCGGATTTTTTCGGTGTGCCTGATTTTCAGACCAGGGTACGATATGAGAAGCCACTAAAAAAGTTTTGGTCTTAATGCCGGAGATCGCACATTGATATTGATAATTAAGTTTAACTTGTAAAGCAAATTTCTGGTGTGGCGAACCGCGAACATTTACCCTTGCATATTGATCTTCAACACTATAATCAAGGATTTCTTGACGCAAATGCGTATCTAGTAAAGTGTCCTGTTTTTCTCCTCTTCCCGCTAATTTAAGTAATCGCCAAAAATCATCTGCCGTGATCTCATTCATGCCATATTGTTGAAAAAAATGTGCCCAAGTATTTCCGCGTGGTTTAAAAGTCCATTGAAAATCTTCCAAATCGGACTGTAGAATGGGATCTATAAAACGTATACCATCGATCACTTCCGCAAAGACCGGTTTGGTTCGGCGTTTTTGATGATTTTGAGGAATAGCAGTAGGTGCAATAATCTTGGCTATACGGCCTGCACCATAAAGATAGAATTGATTTTTAATTTCAGAGGCTTTTTGCGGTCGGCGATATAGAAAGAAATCTCCTTCCCTGACTCTATTATATTTAGACTGATCCCAATGATATTCTTCAAAGTCTAGATCCCCATAGACGAGATGATCAGCTTTACTATCGAAAATAAAAAATCGGGTATCAGCTAAATCCATCTGTTGAAAAGCCCATAATGTATCCACCTGCCCACCCTCTAGAAATTATAATATTCATTTAATTTAATCTTTGAATATTCTCAGAAAACTTCTCTCTAAGAAAGCTTCAATCAGACTTTAGGCATTTTATTTAAGGCAATAAAAAACCCCCAATAAAATCCTATTAGGGTTTCTTTTAGAATAATGGAGAAATTAAATAATTAAAGAAATTCTTCCAGCACCGAATTTAAAAAGATATGCCCCTGCTCGGTACATGAAAGCCGATCTTGATCATCGACCATTAATTTTCTATCACGTAAAGAACTCAGTAACTCATCTAAAGTATCTAGACTCAAACCGGTACGTTCAGCATAGAGTTTGGCTTCCACACCCTGATTTAAACGTAAGGCATTCATCATAAATTCAAAAGACAGGTCGGCATCTTCAATGCGCTTAAACTGCACATGTTCTGCAGGTACTTTGGCTAAGTAGTCCTTAGGTAGACGGGTTTTCTGGAACCGATACACGCCATCCGGCTGAGTGACTTTGCCATGTGCTCCGGCGCCAATTGCCAGATAATCACCAAACTGCCAGTAATTCAGATTATGCGCTGAAGGCAGTTCTTTACGCCAAGCCGAAACTTCATAGTTGACAAAACCCTGGGCTTTTAAATAAAGCTCACCCTGCTCCTGAATATCTTCCAATACTTCATCGACAGGCAAAATCGGTTGAGTCCGGAAAAATACCGTATTGGGTTCAATCGTCAACTGATACCAGGAAATATGCGTAGCACCCTGTTCTACCGCCAGTTTTAAATCATGTAAAGCCTGTTCTAAAGTCTGTTCCGGTAAACCATGCATCAAGTCGACGTTAATGCGCTGAAAGCCAGCTTCACGTGCCAGCCCAATGGCAGAAATCGCATCTTCATTGCTGTGAATCCGTCCCAAACGCTTGAGATGCTCGGTATTAAAACTCTGCACCCCAATTGACAAACGATTAATGCCGGCCTGCAAATAACCGGCAAACGGATCATGTTCGACCGTACCGGGATTGGCTTCCAGCGTAATCTCACAGCCTTCGGCAAAGGGAATAACGGCTTTGAGCTGATCAAATAACCATTGATAGCCTAGGGCAGAAATCAGTGACGGCGTCCCCCCACCAATAAAGACACTGTGAATCTGCCGGCCTTGGGCAAAATCGACCTGAGTTTTAAAGTCTTCCACCAGTGCTCGTAAATATTCCTGTTCCAATTCCAGTGATAGCTGACCATCCGGAACCGCATGTGAATTGAAGTCACAATAAGGACATTTGCGCACACACCAAGGCATATGAATATATAAGGACAAAGGGACAGCAGCAGGATTCAATTCAGCCAAAGAACTACTCAAAAACGATTACAAGATATAGCGGAATTTTAACATGACTCGGCGGCAACACTGCTAAAATTAAATTTGATCGTGTGATATGCCTAAAAATTTAAATAGAATTAGTCAGTTAAAATTATGAAAATATCTTCTCAACTTATTATTTTACTTCCTTTGGTTTTTGCAATCGGTGTTTTATTGACACTCCAGACCGCAATTAATACACAACTAAAAGAATATTTATATTCTCCTATTCAAGCTGCATTTTTTTCCTTTTTGATTGGTACAATAGTGCTCGCCGTAATCGTACTTTTTCAGTCCAATCCCAAACCCGGTTTACAGGAACTGATGAGTGTTCCCTGGTATTTATGGCTCGGGGGCATCGTGGGTGTATACGCGATTAGCATGAGCATTTATGCAGCGCCCAAACTTGGCTTTCTGGTTCTTAGCGGTCTCATTATTTTTGGTCAGATGGTGATGTCGATGCTGGTCGATCATCTGGGATTATTGGGTAATGAAAAAATGCCGATTAATTGGCAACGTCTTTTAGGCGGCGTGGTAATTTTTATTGGTGTGCTTCTCACTTTACAACGCTAAACCTTCTATTTAAGCACATGATCACGATGAGTAATTTTTGTGTCGAATGTTTCACCAGTCACAACCTTTGGTTTTGAATTAAAAAAACTGTTTCATCTGATGTTACCCATTCTGGTGACCCAATTTTCTCAGGCTGGTCTGGGTCTGATTGATACCATTATGGCCGGTCACCTGTCTGCTACCGATCTTGCCGCGATTGCCGTCGGAGTAGGACTCTGGATTCCGGTGATGCTGCTGTTTAGTGGCATTATGATTGCCACGACGCCTTTGGTTGCTGAGGCCAATGGCGCACGTACACCTGAAAAAATTGCCACCATTGCACGTCAATCACTTTGGGTTGCCCTGATTCTTGGGGTAATTGCCGGCTTGATTCTACAAGTTTTGCCAGCCCTTTTACCTCTCTTGGGTGTACCGGAAAGCTTGCAGCCCAAAGCCGGTTTATTCCTGCATGCGATTGGTTTTGGTATGCCTGCGGTAACCATGTATGCAGCCTTACGCGGCTACTCAGAAGCGATTGGAAATCCTCGCCCGGTCACCGTGATTAGTTTATTGGCGCTGGTTTTGCTGGTTCCGCTGAACTATATCTTTATGTATGGTATTGGCCCTGTTCCGGCCCTGGGCAGTGCAGGCTGTGGGTTTGCCACAGCGATTTTGCAGTGGTTAATGCTCATGACTCTGGCATTGTATATCTTTAAGAATAAGGCCTATCAACGTACCCAGCCTTTTACTCATTGGGAAAAAATCAACCCGGAATGGGTGAAGCGTATTCTGCAACTGGGTTTTCCGATTGGATTGGCGATCTTCTTTGAGGTCAGTATTTTCAGTACAGCAGCAATTGTGCTGAGTCCTTTGGGTGAGACCATTGTCGCTGCCCATCAGATTGCTATTTCTGTCACTTCACAACTGTTCATGATTCCCATGTCACTGGCGATTGCCCTGACCATTCGGGTTGGCACCTACTATGGTGAACAGAACTGGCAAGCCATGCGTAAAGTACAATATCTCGGCCTGATTACTGCCACTATTCTGGCGATCCTGACCATGATTCTGCTTTGGGTTTTTCGCAATGAAATCGTGGCACTCTACACCTCAGATCTGATCGTGACCCAAATTGCAGTCTATCTGATTCTGTTTGCCATTGCCTATCAGCTGATGGATGCCTGGCAGATCAGTGCGGCAGGTTGTCTGCGCGGCATGCAGGATACCAAGGGGCCAATGTGGATTACCATGCTGGCTTACTGGGTCATCGCCTTCCCGGTCGGGGTGTATTTGTCCCGCTTTACCGACATGGGCGCCGCCGGTGTCTGGGTTGGCCTGATTGTAGGCCTCAGCGTAGCTTGTATACTTTTATTGGGCCGTTTATATGGCAATAATAAACGCTTAAGTCTAAACAACTAAACACTTTTATTTGATTAATTTAAGCTAGAAAATGCGCTGAGATTAAAGATCCAGCGCATTTTTTAATCCTTGTAGAATCTCAGATTCATCCACTACATCTTTAATCACCACCTGCCCCACAATCACATCCGTACCATTAAAACTCATGGTGGGTGAACCATATAGCTCATAACCTTCATTTAAGGCACGGGTCACCCGCGCACAAAAATGTACATCATCTTTCCCGGTAAAATATCGATAGACTTTCATTGAATTTTCTTCATTACTACACTCTGTTTATTCTAAGCTTTTAGCTATAAAACAACATTCAGAATTAGTACTCGGTCTTATCTAAAACGATGACGGATTCCGGCATATTCTTATAGTTTAAACGCAAGCAATAAAGATAAATCTTTTAACAAATCAAAGATGATGCATTAAACATGGAGAAGCTGAAGGAAATCACAACACAACCTCTACAATTAAATCTAGGCAATTGAACCTTTGTCACCTATGATCAAATACATCCATTCATAGTTGGTTTCAAGGAATCTCGCATGGCAAAAACGGCTAGCACACCCGGTCGTCGCTTTATGAAACTTGCCGGAATGACCGCAAGTATTGCAGGTAAAACCCTCTCCAATTCCATTAAAAATTTAACTGCCGATGACGAGCAGAAAAATACTGCGCGCAGTAAATTATTTCAGGATATTGGGGTGCAGATTGCGGATACCTTGGGAGAGATGAAAGGCGCAGTCATGAAAGTTGGCCAGATTGCCTCGCAATATAAAGATGTTTTCCCGCCCGAAGTCGCTAAAGCCATTGCTAAATTACAGCGTCAGGCCCCACCCATGCCGTTTAAAGAAATTCAGGCACAAGTAGAAAAAGAATTGGGTAAACCTTTGCAGCAACTTTTCCAGCAGTTTGATGAACAGCCATTTGCCGCGGCCTCGATTGGTCAGGTGCATAAAGCCACCCTGCCGAATGGCCAGCAAGTTGTGGTCAAGGTGCAATATCCTGGTGTCGATGAAGCCTGCGAAAGCGACCTGAAGCAAGTTCGTCTGGCACTGCGCATGATGGGCGTATTAAAGATTGATCGTAAACTTCAAGAGCAGCTTTTTAAAGAAATTCAGCACAGTCTGGACAATGAGTTGAACTATGAAATTGAAGCCCAGAATCTGGAAATCGCTCGTGCCTTCCATGAATCTCTGGACAATAAAATTGTGATTCCGAAAGTGTTTCATGAGTATTCATCGCGACATATTTTGACCTTAAGCCAGGAGCTTGGTGACAGTATCGAAACCGCCAGCACCTGGTCACTCGAGATCCGAAATGCTTTGGGACGTCGTCTGTTGCGCGCCATTGGCCAAGAAATTTTTTATCTGAAACGCTTTCATTGTGACCCGCATCCGGGTAACTTCGCCTTCCGTGAAGATGGCTCTGTGATTGTTTATGATTATGGTGGCGTCAAAACCTTATCAACTGAAGTGATTGGACATTTTAGGGAACTGATCCATGCTGCACGCGAGAAGAATATTCCCGTGATCGAGCAACAACTGGATGCACTGCATTCCTTGACTGAAACTGGAAAATTCCCGAAAGAATTATATGAACAATGGCTGGAAGTGCTCATGCGTCCTCTGGTCACTCACTATGATTTTGCCGAAAACTCAGCGCATCATGATGGGATGGAGCTACTAAAACCTTCGTTGAAATATTGGGATGTATTTAAGCCCTCTCCTGATACCTTGATGGTGAACCGGACAATTTCAGGACAATACTGGAACCTGATTCATCTCAAAGTACATGATGATTTAAGCGATGTATTTGAAGAACTGGTACCGAGTCGAAGCTAAGTTGAGACGATAGGCTTACACGCTGTAACCCTAGATTACTTGAAATATCAAATGTTACATTATAACATTTAATCAAGAATCATGAGGAAGTTAGATATGCGTTCAGATATCCATCCCGAGTATCGTGAAGTGTTATTCCATGATACCAATGCCGATGCCTATTTCGTGATTGGCAGCACGATGAACTCGAGCCAAACCAAAGAATATCAAGGTAAAACATATCCTTATGTAACACTAGATATTTCAAGCGCTTCTCATCCTTTCTATACGGGTGAGCAACGTCAGACCAGCAATGAAGGACGTGTGGCAAGCTTTAATAAACGTTTTGGCCGCTTTAAACGTGGTTAAAATCGAAAACCCTCGGTTATCTTAAGATTTAAATCGTGGTTTATGTCAGGAAATGACCTCCAATTTCCTGACTTTTTTATGCGCTGATTTTAACTCTGTGCCAACACGAGTGAAGTTAAATAAAAGCCCAGCGCCAGAACAATAATGCCGACAATCAAGCTGGATAATGCATATAAAAGCGCTAGGCCCATAGCGCCATGTTTCAATAAAACAAAGCTTTCCAGACCGAAACTGGAAAATGTGGTAAAACCACCGAGAATCCCCACCATTAAAAACAGACGAGCTTCTTGTTGGAGTGCTGGATATTTCTGGCTACAGGCAAAAAAAATCCCGGCACATAAACAGCCTAAAATATTGATCCACCAGGTGGGCCAGGGAAATTGCATTTGTGGTTTAAACAGCCAAAGTCCTGCTGCATAACGCAGACTGGCACCGATTGCCCCACCCATTGCCACCCAAAGCCAGCTCATATTTTTTCCTGTTCTATTTATTGATCAAGTTTATTTTATCCAAAGTTTCGTATTGAGCATGGATAAATTTCACTATTATCTTGAACCGAAAATCAATGAAATACCATGGAACTTCGCAAGAAAATTGCTATATTTATTGCATCCAATTTTCATGAATGGCACAGGAAAAACAGTATGGCACAGGATTTATTGGCCCAGTTGGCAGCAGGCGAAGCAAAATTTGCAGATGTGATTACTTATATCGAATCGCGTTATACGCATACACCGACTGCATTTAAAAATGGCCAGCAGAATAATGCGGCCACAGAAAACCAGGGCAGCGCCAAAGTCTTTTCTTTTGCACAATTAAATGGTCTGGATCAGGCACAGACCTTAAGCCTGTTTGCTGAGCATTATGCTTCTGTATTGGCAACGCCAGAGGCGACTGATCATCAGAATATCCGCCAGTTTATGCTCAATGGCTGGGATGGAATTGCCTTTGAAGGTCAAGCTTTAACTGCGAAGTAAGTACTAAGCAGATAAAAAAACCGCTCATCAGAGCGGTTTTTTATGAGACTCGGAAACATGCATGAAGCTGGCTTTAGCTCTTAGCGACTTTTTCAATCCACTTAATAGAACTGACGCGGAAAACTTCACAGGCACCATCACCCGTATCGGTCGGAGTTAAGGATGATTTCCAGACCAGATCTTTGTCACGCACTTCAACCAGTTCCCCTTGCATACGCACCAGATCGCCACGCTTTACTTTTTTAATTGCCTTGGCAATTTCAGGATTGGCAGGAATGATATGCATATTGGACACCATCTGCTTGGCTTGTTCTACCGGCACTGGCACCCGATCCATTTTCCAGTTTAAATAACGGTCATATTGATTCACTGTGATATGTCGGGCAATTTCAGGTTCAGCAAACAGCCCCCAACTGACGGCATAATCAATCGGAGAGAATTTGGCTTGCGGGTCAGAACTATAAACCTTGGAACCCAGAATACGGAAATCACCTTTAAAGGGCTGCAAGACCGAAATTGACTGGCCTTTAACGACAGGAGGCAAACCTTTGGCAATATTGTGGTCGACCGAGCTATAGCCCGAAATAGGCAGCAACAGGCTGGCCAGCAAAGCATAATGTTTAAAGTATTTGAGCATAATTTTTAATCTAATCCTAATCAAGTTGATCAAACGTTTTAAGGATATCTTCCTTGATCTTACGGATTTTTTAATGAATAAACAGTTGAACTTGGTAACAAACTGCACGTATTTAGTCAGCTCGATATATGCCTGTCATTTTATTTTTCAGTTAAGCTAGAACGTATTTCCATCAAATTAAAATAACTCAAATGCTGTATAAACTTTATCAACAACATATCTTTCCGCATCTGCTGAATCAAGTGATGCAAACGCCATCCTTGATGGACTTGCGTCGTGAACTACTTTTGGATATTTCCGGTGAAGTACTGGAAATTGGTTTTGGTACCGGCCTGAATCTGCCTTTTTATCAATCGGTTGATAAGGTCTATGCACTAGAACCAAACCCGACGATCTTCAAACTGGCAGAATCACGAATTCAACAGGCCGCTTTTCAGGTCGAACATATTCAGGCCAGTGCAGAAGCTTTACCTTTTGCCGAAAATAGTCTGGAAAATATTGTATCTACCTGGACGCTTTGTAGTATTGCAGAGCTGGAACAGAGCCTGCAGGAAATTTATCGTGTGCTACAACCGGGTGGGACTTTACATGTGGTCGAACATGTTCTGAATCGACAAAATTTAAATATTCAGCGTCTACAACATTTACTCACTCCCATTCAAAAGAAAGTCGCAGATGGCTGTCATCTGAATCGGGATATTGAGACCGCCTTGCTGGAAACCGGTTTTGAAATAGAAACTTTAAATTATGTAGATGCGGAAGGTATACCCAAGATTGGCCAACGCATGTTGTTAGCACGTGTTCGTAAACCAGGAAGCTAATTTACGACCATCTTATATTTAGTGTGGCTGAAGGTGGGTTACTTGCAGCAACTGACAATGAGCACGATATTCAGAGCCCGTCCCGACCCGGAATTCTTGTCCAGTCGTGCCTGAATGAACTGTCACCAGATCACCAGTGAGCGTGATTTTCTGCCCCGATTTTAGCCGGCGAATCTGATCGGCAATTTTTTCAGTGGCAGCAATCAGACTAAAATACTGTACATGCGTATTGACGAAGTCACGCTCCGCTTTATTGGTTTGTCCTTCGAGCTGATAGCAGCGTTTTGCTTCATCAAACTCCAGTTTTGCCTGTATAGCGGGCAGCGGTTGAGTCAGCAACAGCACATCAATATTACTCAGATAGGCCAGATCATTAAAATGCCCCACCACAGGGCTGGCCTGATGCAGCACCCGACGATCAGGTTTTACGAAACGGTGATCATGCACAATATAAGTCGCGGAAATGCGCTTAACGGGTTCTACTTTAAAGTTTTTAAGTACGCCCTTTTCTTGTAGATGCGGAATGGCACGAAAAAATTCATTCCACACCCAGAGTCCTAGCATAAACAGCAGCGCAGTGATCAGTAATTTTTGCATAATTTTTATTCTTCACTGGATTTTGGTTAATCCTGAAAATCAATCCGAATGGTTTCAAAACGTACCCGTCCTTCCTGAACCGCACGGGCAATAGCTTGCTGGCCTTTGGTCAGACGTGCTCCGCCACTTTTAATGTCAATCAAGACCACTTCAATATCTTCAGCATCGCCTTCGCCATCACGAAAATCGGTATAACCATCAAAGACCACATAATCGACTGGATCACCCAGAAACTTAGCATCACTCGGCAGATATTGAAATTCCGGCATGATCGGCGCGAGCTGTTCCGCCATTTTGCCTTTGAGAACGGCACGGCTGGTATTCACGCTGCGTTTTTGCGCGGCAATGAGAGACTGCTGATGCTCCAGTTCCAGCTCGGCAATATATTGCTCATATTCGGCCTTGATCCGTCCATTACGCGTTTGACTTAAAATAATAGTGGTCAATACCACCCCGATACATGCGCCAATCAGCATGGCCATCCATATGGACATTCAATCTTCCTAATTTGCCTGATTTTTATAGCATCGCATTCGACTGAAGTTGAGGACTTCGGCCATTTGCATACTTGAAAAGAATGATATGCTAGGCCGGAACAGAATAAAATCACCTTGAGTCATGAAAACAATTTTAGTTGCGAATCAGAAAGGCGGTTGTGGCAAAACCATGACAGCCATTAGTTTGGCGTCAGCACTCGCACAAAAGGGTTATAAGGTGGCATTGGCCGATGCCGACAACCAGAAATCAACATTGCAATGGCTCAAGCATCGTCCGGCACAGGCAGCGCAGATCCAAAGTCTGGACTGGCGCAATAGCAAGTCCATTGGTGATGCGCCGAAACAGATCGAATACCTGATTATTGATGCACCAGGTGCTTTGACCGATGATCATGCCGAACAGCTGATCAGTGAAGCACATGCGATTATCATCCCGATCCAGCCTTCTTTTTTTGATATCGATTCGACCCGCCGTTTTCTCAAACATTTGCAGGATATTAAACGCATCCGTAAGGGCAAGGTTGAAATTTTACTTTTGGCCAACCGTACCAAACCAAATGCCGCCAGCAATCAGGACATACAACAATTTTTTGACAAGATCGACCAGCAGCCAGTGGCCTGGATTTCGGAACGTGCCCCTTATAGCCGACTGGCTATGGAAGGCCTGTCCGTCTTTGATAAACCTCAGAAAATCTACCGTGAGCTGCAGGCTCAATGGCAACCGGTACTGAATGCCATTATTGATGATCCGAGTCAGTGGTTTTGAGTCAATCATCTGAATCGTGGTATAGCTTTGGGAAAATAATCTCGCTACTTGGCTAGCTATCATTTTCGATCGCTTTTTTTTCAGTTAATATGCCTGAACACGACCTAAAAAATGAGTCATTAAATTCAGTGCAACAGTACGCGCCTACATTACAAAAAGTCTTATTATTTGGATTGTTCTTTATCCTGATTTTTTTGAGTTTTCATATACTCAAGTATTTCATCATTCCTGTAGTTTGGGCAGCCATTATTGCCTATATGACTTGGCCCTTGTATCAATCGGTGTTACGCCTATGCGGCAATCGACCGACATTAAGTGCAACCGTAATGATCTTGGCCGTGATTCTGGTCTTTGGCCTGCCGTTTATTTTCGCCATTTTCATGCTGCAGCACGAAGGTCGTAACCTGTATTTTGAATTGCAACGACAAGTGTTTTCCGGTCACCTGAATGTCCCTGATTTTATTCGCGGGCTTCCGATTGTCGGCAAGGAAATTACCCGAACCTTAAATGAAATTAACACTGATCCGCAGAGTATTGCACTGTCGGTATCGACTTGGATTCAAGGCCATCTGAATTACGGCAAAGTGGTGTTGAATGAAGTGAGCAAAAACATCTTTAAATTATGTTTTGCGATACTTTCGCTGTTTTTCTTCTACCGTGATGGTCAGACCATTTTAAATCAGGTGCGTAAAGCCTTTGAAATGGTGGTCGGTCCACGTGTACATCATTATTTTTCCACCATTTCTGCGACTACACGTGCCGTAGTATATGGCGTCGGTTTGACCGCAATTGCACAATCCTTATTGGCTGGTCTGAGCTATTTTGTTGCAGGTGTGCCGAATCCGATGGTTTTAACCATTGTGACCTTTATTTTTGCCCTGATCCCCTTTGGTCCACCCCTCGCCTATAGTGCGGTGGCGCTATGGCTGTTTTCACAAGGACAAACCATTGAAGCCATTGGGGTCATGGTGTGGGGTGTCTGTATTGTCAGTACTGCCGATAACGTCATTCGTCCACTGGTGATTTCTGGCGCAACCCAGATTCCTTTCCTGCTGATCATGTTTGGAGTCTTGGGTGGTATTGCCAGTTTTGGTCTGGTCGGGGTGTTTATTGGCCCGGTGATTTTGGCTGTACTGCTTGCAATCTGGCGTGAATGGTTACATGAAAGTAATCTGAATGAACCTTTGATGATGCCTAAAGCCACCATGGCACATGAGATTGATCCGGAAACACAAGACACACCGCCCAAAGCACCTTAAAGCATAGATAGAATCGACTTAAACAAAACAAAACATTTAAGTACTGATTCTATATAGAGCTTCTGATCTTGCTCTGTTTAAATGAATCCACAAAACAGAATAAAGATCAGGATGCCAAAATCATGTCTTCATTGTTTAAAATTACGACACTTTGCGCGTTAAGCGCCGCACTTTTTACCGGTTGTGCCTCAACCTCTCCATCAAATGAAGTGGTCAGAGCAGTGACTGTGAATGCAGTAACTGCTCAAGGCGTGAGCCAAGAGATTGGGACCGTCTTACTTAGTGACAGCCCAGCCGGTCTGGTTATTCGTACCAACCTGAAACAACTTCCTGCGGGTGAACGAGGTTTCCATATTCATGAAAATGGTTCATGCGCGCCTGCCATGAAAGACGGCAAGATGGGCGCAGCACTGGCTGCAGGTAGCCATTACAATCCAAATCAGGCACCGCATCACGGTACGCCAGTGACCGGTCATCTCGGTGATTTACCCGCATTGAAAGTCAATACTGACGGAACTGCACGTGTCACCCTGCTTGCGCCACGTCTGAAACTGGCTGATGTTCAGGGTCGTGCGATTATGGTACATGCCGGTGGCGACAACTATTCCGACAACCCATTACCCTTGGGCGGCGGCGGTGCACGTATTGCCTGTGGTGTGATCTAAAACACCTTCATGCCAATGACTAAATAGAAAAACGGGCAACATGCTCGTTTTTTTCATGGATTTTTCTTTTATTTTGGCGTCTAAATTGCATTCAGAACTTTGCGTTTTTACTTTCCGGATCCTGTCCTTGTGAATGCTGCCCGACCTGCGACTGCTACTTTTGTTAAAATTATAAAACCTGCCCTGCTGCCCTTTCAGTCCAGTGCGCTGATGACTTATTGCCTGCAGATCCTGCTGGTGTTTTTAGGTACTACTTTCGGTCTGAAGTTTCTGGGTTATGAGTTCTTGATCGTTCCAGTAACTTTAGGGGCAATTGCCACGGCACTGACTGATTTTGATGACCGGCTAAGCCTGCGTTTGCGCAACCTGTTACTGGTCATCATTCTGTTTTTTAGTGTCAGCAGCATTCTGGAATTTCTTGCTCCGCATAAATTCTGGTTTGCATTGTGGCTGTCACTGTCGAGTGCGCTGTTTATTCTAATGGGCGCCTTAGGCCAACGTTATGCCACAATTTCATTTGGCACCATTTTACTGTCAATCTATACCATGTTTGGCTTGGGCGAATATCAGCACTGGTATGAACAGCCGCTTTATTTTGTCATTGGGGCGCTATGGTACGGCCTGACGTCTATTCTATTTTTTCTGCTGCGTCCTACCTTGCAGGTTCAGGAAAATCTCGCACAAAGCTTGCAGCACATGTCGGATTTATTGCTGAGTAAAGCCAAACTGTTTGATCCGGACCAGCATCCAAATGTTGAAAACCTGCTCTATGAGTTGTCACTTAAAAATACGTTAGTCATTCAGAGTTTTAACCGCAGCAAAGATTCGCTATTGACCCGACTCAAAGCTTCGCGTGCCAATCGCAATACCATTTACTGGCTGAATCTGTATTTTTTGATGCAGGATATTCATGAACAGGCCACGGCCAATTATCTGCATTATGAACAGATTGAACAGCATTTTAGCCGCACTGACCTGATTTTCCGGATTCAAAAAAATATCCGCCTGCAAGCCCTCGCCTGTCAGCATCTGGCAGGCTGTGTGCTGCGCAATGAAAAATTTTATCTGTCTGCAGATGATGAACTGGCATTAAAACATTTACAGGAATCGATGCAGGACTGGATTGCTCAACACCCACAAAATATTGAAGTTAAAAATTTACAGCTTATTCTGGCCAATCTGCTGAGTGTACATGAGCAGTTACAACACCTGCATGATCAACAGGCACTGTATAAGCCACGCTATCAGCAGCATTTTGATGACCTGAGTCTGTTTGATGATGATATTCGCGATAGCACAGATCTCTGGCTGAAACTCAAACCGCACTTGAGTCCGCAATCGGCACTCTTTCGGCATGCTGTGCGGATTGCCATTGTGTTTCTAGTCGGCTATGCCATTTCATTATTGCCCTTTGCGAAAAATGGCTACTGGATTTTACTGACCAGCCTGTTTGTCTGTCAGATCAGTTATTTTGCCACCAAAAGCCGGCTCAAATTGCGGACCCTAGGAACATTATTAGGGGTCATGCTGGGCGTTCCCATTCTGTATTTTGTGCCAAGTGTCGAAGGTCAGTTACTCCTGACAGTGATTTTTGGTGTCGGTTTTTTCTATCTACGTTCCAAAAAATATGCCATGGCCACTCTTATGGCGACCTTGATGGTACTCCTGATTTTTAACCTGAAAGGTGCCGGTTATGCCATTATTTTACCGCGTATTATTGATACCCTCATAGGCTGTCTGATTGCCTGGATGGCAGTAAGCTGGATCTGGCCTGACTGGAATTTCCGCAATATTTCCAGCAATATTAAAAAATCATCACTTGCTACGCTGGACTATTTTGCTGCAGTGGTCGAGCAATATCAAAACGGTAAAGATAACAGTATTGCTTACCGGACTGCACGGCGTCTGGCCCACAATGCACAGATTGATTTATCCAGCATGATTTCAAGCCTGAGTACCGAACCGAATCCAGATCCGCAACTGGTTAAAAGTGCCTTTCGCTATCTGGTTTATAGCCATAGCCAGCTCAGCTATATTGCAGCATTGGGGAGTCACCGTGAGCAGGTTACTGATGCACAAATTCTGGTTTTAATGCGCTGGTGTCAGCAAACCTTAACTGGGGTATTACTGCAACAACAGCCTTTAGCTACCTACGACATCGATCATAAACTGGCAGAAATTCAACGCTTAAGTACCCAGGAAAACCAGTCAGCACATCTGCTTTTGATGCTGAAACAGATCAGTTTATTGTTGGAAACCTTACCGGAATTACTAAAATTACGTCATGAATTATTAGGTGCCGAGATTAAATAACCAACTGCCTTACTTGGTTATAACTTATTAAAAATATTGAATATATCTTTATTATTAAGATTCAATATTCAGGTGATATTCGGTACACTCAGAACTAATTCGGTTAAATCAATATGTATTATGAACATCAAAACTTTGCGTCTGGTCGGTTTGCTTGAAGGGATTTCATTCCTGCTGCTGTTATTTATCGCGATGCCAGTGAAATATATGATGGATAATCCGATTCTGGTCAAATATGTCGGTATGGGTCATGGGGTACTGTTTGTGCTGTTTCTGGTGGTGTTATTCGCAGTATGTGAAAAACAGAAATGGTCTCTCAGCATGTTTGTGATGGGTTTAATCGCTTCGATTCTGCCTTTCGGTCCATTCCTGTTTGATATGAAACTGAAGAAGCTGGAACAGCCCGCTGAAGCTTAATTGTAGAATCCTAATATAATTAGATCAGTCAAAAGAAAATTCTCTCTCCCTTTGGGAGAGAGTTAGAGAGGGAACTTATTAAATACTTAACCTCACCCTAGCCCTCTCCTAAAAGGAGAGGGAAATTCAATACTGAACATATGATTTCAATAATTTATAATTTCCCTTAATAAGGAATCAAAACTCCCCACGCTCTTGTCTTTCCAGCATTAACTGTTTGAGTTGCATGCGTGGCAAAGTAAACCAGAGTGCAATCAGAATCAAAGAGGCAACACAATAGGCCCAGATATCATAAGCTTCATATGCCATTCTTACTGCTTCAATTACCACAAAAAAGCTGAGCATCAGGATAATAGAAACCGTCGCAGCCACCGTACCTTTGGACACTTCTGAAGACATCAGTGCAAAACGGTACAGTACCGAAAAACTTACACCCTCACCGAGACTGATACAGGTGGTGCCGATAATCAGACAATGAACAAAATACTCTGGAATCAATAAGCCCAACATCAATAAACCGGCACCCAACAGCATCAGTGGCAGACCCAATAATACGGTTTTACCCAGCGGCATTTTATCGATAATTTTCAGCAAAATCAGATTACCTGCAATCAGGCCACCCAAGACCGGAAACTGCGCCAGACCATATTGCACACTACTGAATCCAAATTGCTCGACCAGAATCACTGGTGACAATGCAATCCATAACATCAAAGGCAGACTCACCAAAGGCAAGGCTACAGTCATAATCACAAAGCGCTTATTTTTTACAACCTGTTTAAAGTCATCCAGAATATAGCTGACCGGCTGTCTGGGAATACTGACTTTCAGATTTGGCATTTTGGCTTTTAGGCCGAACCAGCTCAGAAATGAAAGAAATGCAATCCCGATAAAGCCCCAATGCCAGGAGATATGATCAATCATAAAGGCACCCAGCACTGGTCCTAGCAAGGGTGCCAGCAAAGACACATTGGCCATCAGTGCCATGACTTTGATGGCATCACGTTCTTCAAAGCTTTCCTGAATGGCGGCATAACCTACAGCGGTAATAAAGGACAGGCCAAAGCCCTGTAAAAAGCGCAGAAATAAGAAACTTTCAATATTAGGTGTCAACAAAATAGCTAGACAGCTAACCGTAAAAAATGCCACACCGCCGAGCAGTACCGTTTTACGTCCAAGACGATCGGATAAAGGTCCCAGAATCGCTGCGACAAATGCCCCGCCCAGCAGGAAAAAGGACATGGAGGATGGCGCCCACGAACTACTCACACCAAAATCACGGGTAATCGCCAGCATGGCCGGTTGAATCAGGTCATTACATATATAGACTGAGAATTCAAACAGGACCAGTGCCAGCGGGAACATAAGTGTGGCACGGGTCAGTTTTTGGGTGTGGATATTTTGCATGGGAGTTTTTATTGTCAGTCTGCCCGTTTTAACAGACTGAACTTTGTCTAAAATAGAAAGAAATAATTTTAGCAGATGAGATATTCAAACGCTCTGAATAAATATAACTGATCGTAGAGATAATCTTCCAAATAAAAAAGCGCATCCTCTAGATACGCTTTTAACCAAAATCTGTCTAAAGATCAAACACTATTATGGACAGACTGCTTTCTGGAAAGTCTTGGTATTTGAACCTCGTGCACAACGATACAACTTCTCGGTATTTTCCAGCATCCAGCTGTTATCTTCCCGTTTAAAATAATAAATGGTCTGTACTGAACGTACCGAATCATCCATTAACCCAGTTTCAGTGACTTTGACCTGTCCAATCGTGGGCGACTCTACCTTGTCAAAGAACTGGCGCAACTCAACTGTTGCCAGTTCCTTACGCAAGTCCGGTCTTAATTGTAAAACCTGTTCCAAAGGCGTATCCGAAGATGACTGTACCTTTGCAATGACCTGTTGAGCAGTTGCACAGCCTGAACCCAATATACCAAAAGCGAGAGTTGCGACTGCCAATATCCGGAACATATTATTTAACCCTTTATCATCATTCTTATTCCAACCTATCATGCCGAGCTTCTTAGTACAAAACCATTTAGACTCTGTAACTGTCTTTACACAGCAATAAAAAAGCGCACCTTTCGATGCGCTTTTTTCAATTCCGACCGATTAAAGATCGAAAAGTTTACCCGGATTCATGATGCCATTTGGATCAAACACTTTTTTCAGAGCTTTCATATATTCGATTTCTTCCGCAGAACGCGAATATTCAAGATATGGCTTCTTGGTCATGCCCACACCATGTTCCGCAGAAATTGAACCGTCATATTTTTTCACGGTATCAAAGACATACTTATTCACTACCTGACATTTGGCAAAGAATTCGTCTTTGCTTAAGTTTTCAGGTTTCAGGATATTCAAATGCAGGTTACCGTCACCGATATGACCGAACCAGCAGATTTCAAAGTCTGGGTAATTCGTTGAAACAATCGCATCAATTTCTTTAATGAATGCAGGAACGTGCGTGATCAGAACTGAGATGTCATTTTTATATGGAATAAACGGCGCGATAGATTCAGAAATATCTTCACGTAAACGCCATAAACTTTCTACTTGATCAAGGCTTTGGCTCATTACGCCGTCCAGCACCCAACCTTGTTCCATGCAATGCTCGAAGATTTCCATCGCCTTGTCCATAATCGGCTCAAACGGCGCTTCAAACTCAAGCAATACATAGAATGGGCATTCAGTTTCAAATGGACGTTGCACGTGACCATGGGCCAAGACTTTCTGCATCGCCAGTTCACCAAAGAACTCAAATGCAGTCAGGTCAATTTTCGCCTGGAAGGCATGCAATAACGGCATGATCGCATCAAAGTCAGGTACACCCAGTACCATCACTTGCAGGTCTTGCGGTTGACGTTCAAGCTTGATTTCCGCTTCCGTCACCAGACCCAGCGTACCTTCACCACCAATAAATAAATGTTGTAGCGCATAACCGGTTGCATTCTTGATCATACCTTTGTTCAGACGCAATACATCGCCCTTACCCGTCACAACGGTCAGGCCAAGTACCCAGTTACGGGTCATGCCGTATTTAATCACTTTGATGCCGCCAGCATTGGTGCCGATGTTACCGCCAATTTGCGATGAACCTGCCGAAGCAAAGTCAACTGGGTAATACATGCCCTGCTCTTCAGCATAGTTCTGTAACTGTTCAGTCACCACACCTGCCTGTACGCGCACCATACGATCTGCCGGGAAAAACTCCAGAATCTGGTTCATCTTGTCCATGCTGACCACGATCTCGCCATTGGCTGCGACTGCACCTGCAGAAAGACCGGTACGACCACCCGATGGAGTCACTGCAACATTAAATTGGTTCGCCAGTTTTACGATGTCTTGAACTTGCTCAGTTGACGACGGAAAAACGACGACTGACGGGTTTGGATCAAAGTGCTTCGTATGATCGCGACCCCAATTCTGGAGACTGTCCGTATCGGTTTTAATACGGTTTTCACCCACAATTGCAGTCAATTGGGTCAATAACTCAGGGGTTAAAGCGACTGGAGCATTCATCGTTTGCAGACCTAGCATGATTTAAACAAGAGAGACTTCGCTGGTTCATTTGCACATTTTTTATGCATAAAAACATGAATACAAATCAGGCGAAACATGGTTATTAAAGCACCGGATCACGCTGCTTTAATAACCATGGCGCAATATTATAAGCTATTTTTTGGTGTTTCCCGCGAAAAATGACAATTTTGATAATATACCTTTGAAAATGCAGATTTAAATCAAACACCATGATCATTATTATCAATATATCTTGCCAGAATAGCTGATGTGAGCGTCATTAAGGAAATGTATAAGTGCGCTTTTCCTGTGCTATTATACCGCGACTAAATTTGGCCTTTGTAGCGGAGCCGTAATGAGCCAACATCTATCTCTACCTAAAGATAAAATCCGTTTCTTGTTGTTAGAAGGCGTTCACCAGAATGCAATCGACACTCTAAATGCTGCTGGATATACCAACATCGATTATCGTAAGACTGCGCTTGAGGGTGAAGCGTTGAAAGAAGCGATTAAAGATGCTCACTTCATCGGTATTCGTTCCCGTACTCAATTGACTGAAGAAGTCTTTGAAGCTGCGAACAAACTGATTGCTGTCGGTTGTTTCTGTATTGGTACCAACCAGGTGAACCTGGACGCTGCAATGCGTCGCGGTATTCCAGTCTTTAACGCACCTTACTCAAATACGCGTTCAGTCGCTGAACTTGTACTTGCTGAAGCAATTCTTCTCCTTCGCCGTGTACCTGAAAAATCAGCAGATACACACACAGGCGGCTGGAACAAATCTGCAGTTGGTTCGTTCGAAACACGTGGTAAAACTTTAGGTATCGTAGGTTACGGTTCAATTGGTTCACAACTTTCTGTACTTGCTGAAAGCATGGGTATGAAAGTGATCTATTTCGATACAGTGACTAAATTGCCTTTAGGTAATGCACGTCAAGTCGGTAGCTTGGGCGAACTTTTGGCAAATGCCGATGTGGTTTCTCTACACGTTCCTGATGTTCCGTCTACACGTAACTTCATGACCAAAGATCAGTTCGCGCAAATGAAAGAAGGTTCAATCTTCATCAACGCGGCACGTGGTACCTGTGTCGTGATCGAAGACCTGGCAGATGCGATCAAATCTGGTCACATTGCTGGTGCTGCGGTAGATGTATTCCCGAAAGAGCCTAAAGCAAACGGTGAAGAATTTGTTTCTCCACTGCGTAACCTGCCAAACGTAATTCTGACTCCACACGTAGGCGGTTCTACGATGGAAGCGCAAGCGAACATCGGTCTGGAAGTAGCTGAGAAATTCGTGGCTTATTCTGACAAGGGTATGACGCTTTCTGCGGTGAACTTCCCAGAAATCGCATTGCCGTTGACTGAAGGCAAACACCGTTTACTGCACATCCACCAAAATATTCCGGGCGTGTTGTCTAAAATCAACAACCTGTTTGCTGAACAAGGCATCAACATCTCTGGCCAGTCACTGATGACTAAAGGCGATGTCGGTTACCTGGTGATGGATGTCGATGCTGCTGCATCTCATGAAGCACTCGATATGCTTTCGAATGTTGAAGGTACAATCCGCGCACGCGTATTGTTCTAATTCAATATTGTAGAAAAACCACAGCTCTCGGGCTGTGGTTTTTTGTTTTTAAGGTTTGTATTTTTAAACCTTTTTCAGCTTATGCTGCTCTTCCGCTATTCGAGCAATCGAAACCTATTTAGTCATGCTGAATTTTAAAATTGCACCTATTGTGCAAGCGCCACTAATTCTGTTGATCGCCATGATCAGTATGCAAAGCAGTGGCTCCTTTGCCAAATATCTGTTCGGTCAGTTTCCCATCCTGACCGTTTCAGCCATGCGTCTGCTGTTAGGTGCTGTGATTTTGGCACTGATTTTTAAAATTTGGCAAATCCATTTCAGACAGATCAAGTGGCCAGCCATTATCAGTTACGGCCTTGCTCTGGCCGGCATGAACCTCTTGTTTTACCTGTCGATTAATCGCCTGGCACTGGGGATTGCTGTCTCTTTTGAATTCATTGGCCCCTTAAGTGTCGCCCTGTTTTATGCACGGCAAAAATTTGACTTTGTCTGGGTCGGACTGGCGATTTTAGGGCTGGTTCTGCTGTTCCCTTTTGATCAAGCTGCCCAGCCACTTGATCCAATCGGGATTGCATTCGCCTTGGGTGCCGGTGCCTGCTGGGCTTTATATATCGTTGCCGGCCAAAGACCTTCAGGCGTTTCTGGCAATCATACTGTATGCTTGGGCATGTTTGTCGGCATGCTGGTGCTGATGCCGATTGCGCTCTTGGCAGGCATGCCGGCACATACTTTTGAACCGATGAGTTTGTTATATTTTGTGGCTTTGGCTGTGTTGGCCAGTGCCCTGCCTTTCACTCTGGAAATGATCGCACTGCGTAATTTAAGCGCACTCAGTTTCGGCACTTTGATGAGTCTGGAACCCGCCATTGCCGCACTCTCGGGGCTGGTCTTTCTAGGTGAAACCTTGTTGTGGACACAATGGCTGGCATTAGCCACGATTATCAGTGCTTCAGTGGGTTGTACGGTGACCAGTCAAAGAAGAAAAAATACAGTTGAGCACTTTTAAATTTAAAATTCGTTATAAGAAATTCTACTCACTTTGAATTTAAAAAATATTAGCTGGAAAAGCCTACTCAAAGTCGATAAATTCAGTCTAATACTCTTCTAAGATCAAAATTTTCTCTTTTTAAAAGTAACTTTAAATTTAAAATTATTTCCACCCCTACTCATTAAAAATTAACCGTTTTGCTATAATCCCGCTTTCTTCCATGTCCTGATTACACCTTTCTGGTGTAAGTAACTCCCATGCCAAACGCCCAACTCCTTGCTGTGTTGTACATGGTTTTATCCATGATGTCGTACCAGATCAGTGCATCCTTCGCCAAGCAACTTTTTCTGGTCCTTGACCCTATCACAGTGACCATTTTAAGACTCTGTTTTGCAGCGATCATTGTCGGCGTGATGTTTCGTTCCTGGAAAATTATTCCCCGTTTGCCTTTTTTGAAATGGCGATATTTGCTCTGCTATAGCGCTGCTTTAGGGGTCATGAATATTTTATTCTATTTGTCTCTAGGAAGATTACCGCAGGGAATTGCAGTTGGTCTGGAATTTATTGGTCCGCTCGGCCTAGCCCTCATTTCGATTAAACATCGTAGTGACTATATTTGGGTATTGATGGCCATTTTAGGCATTGCTTTAATGGTGCCATGGGGACAGGCCAATAGCAGTAATTTCGACCTGCTCGGCGCCGCCTGTGCGTTAGGTGCGGGTTTATGCTGGGCACTGTATATTTTCTTCGGGCAACGTGTAGTGCAGCAAAATATCGGCATGCATGCACTGACTATTGCGATTAGCATTTCTGCTCTGTGTTTGCTACCCATTGGACTATATAACAATGCACCAGCGCTGATTGATACCCAGTATTGGGGCAAGGCAATTATCATTGCAGTGCTGGCAACAGCCATTCCTTATGCTCTGGATTTAAAGGCACTTCAGCATTTGAATAAAACCAGCTATGGAACCCTGTCCAGCTTGTCTCCGGCTTTGGCTGCACTGGCCGGTTTTGTACTATTAGGCGAAAAAATTACGCTTCTTCAGACCGTGGCACTGATCTGTATCATGCTAGCATCAGTCGGTGTGACTGTACGTGCCGCACGTCAAGGATCGGCAGAGCGGAATGCTTAAAAGTCTTATTGAAATTTGAACAACTAATTAAATATCCTATCCATTCTATATTTTACTTGCTTTGAAAGAAAAATATAGAAGGTAGATAAATTGGCATAAAAAGGATGGCACTACAGCCATCCTTTTTATTTATTCAATTTGAATTTAAAACTTAGTTTATACCAGCATATCTTTTTTCATGTCTTTATAACGCTGGTATTCATTCTTGTACTGCACTGCTAAAGCGGTCTTCTGCTTTTCATCCAGAATTTTACCGGCCTGCTGGAAGAAACCATGTTCCTCTTCTTTTAAGTGATGATGCACCTTTTCGGAAAGTTTTTTGGCCATGGCAATCCAGCCCGGATTACTCAATTCAGTTGCGGTCAGTTCCTCGATCATTTCGTCCATTTCATGATGTTCGGCCAAGGCATGGCGGGTAATATTCAGGCCCGAATCGGTCATCATCAAGGGAATATAAAAATAACGGTCTTCCGCAGCTTCATGGGCAAACAATTCATTTTTCAGTTGCTTGAACAGCTCGCGGCGTTCTGGTGTATCCCCGGAAGTCTGTAATAGTTTTTCTGCAAGATCACGCTGAATCTCATGACTCTCTCTTAATGCTTCAAAAATAGTCGTCATTCCGATATTTCTCCGATTGTTTTATTTTTCATATCATTGATTCTAGAAGATTTTCAGAACAGGTTCAGACGCAGTTTATACAGTGATTTGTTAAGAAATTTTAATATCGAGAATGATTTACATCGGGTTTAGATCTAAAAAAACATCTGGTATGCCATCCGGCAAATCAGCAGACTGACCAGAATCAGGAATAAAATCCGGATAAAGCCACTGCCATATTTAAATGCCAAACGCACCCCGACCAAGGAACCACAAATATTGGCTACCGCCATCATTGTCCCGATCATAAACAGCACATTGCCACTGGGAATAAAAAAGCTTAAGGCGGCCAGGTTGGTGGTGAAATTGGCAATTTTCGATAAGGCCGATGCATGCAGGAAGTCGACGCTTAAATATCGAATAAAAAAGAAAATAAAGAAACTGCCGGTGCCCGGACCAAAGATACCATCATAAAAGCCTATCGCCAGACTGCCCAAACCGGCCAGAATCAGCATTTTCCGATTCAGTTTTTGTTCGGTATGCACTTGGCCAAACTGTTTTTTCATTAAGGTATAGATTGCGATCACGATCAACATGACCAACACGAAAGGCTTAAGGATCTCGACTGGAATGAGCGTAACGCTGGCTGCACCCATAAAAGAACTGACAAAACTGCATAGTGCAATTACGCCCAAGAGCAGCCAGGGCAGTTTTACCTGACGCAGGTAGGAAAATGCCGCAGAAGCGGTGCCACAAATGGACGCGAGTTTATTGGTGCCAAAGACCGTAGCAGGCTGTAAATGCGGTAAACTCCCCATAATTGCCGGGATCTGGATCAGACCACCACCGCCCACGGCAGCATCAATCGCTCCTGCAAAAAATGCAAAGACAACCAGACTGATGATGATCTCAATTTCCATATATTGGCTCGATTAAAGGTTCAGGACGCGTTTGGGTACCAGACGTTTTTTGTCGGTGATTTCTGCCAGTCCCAGACATTTCTCGCCATCAAAAACCAGCACCTGTTCAGCTGCTTCATGTTCGATATTGCTTTCCATGCCGCGGCTAAAATATTCTGCACGACCTTCGGGTATCTGCACTTTTGGAAAATGATCAACCGGCGCATAGGCCGGCAACAACAGTGCATCACGCTCTGCTTCGCTCAGGCTTTCCAGATATTCAATGGTATAACTCGGAATCAAATCAAAATGGCCGGTTTTGATACGGTGCAGATAAGTCAGATGGCCATAAGTTCCCAGCGCTTTGGCAATATCTTCCCCCAAAACCCGGATATAAGTCCCTTTAGAGCAGGTAATATCTAGCGTGATACTGTTCTCCGTAAAGGACATAAGCTCAATCACTAAAATGGTAATCGGACGTGCTTCACGTTCAATCTCGATACCTTTGCGCGCCAGTTCGTATAAAGGACGGCCTTCTTTTTTCAGTGCCGAATACATCGGCGGCACTTGCTGGATATCACCCATAAATTGCGCCAGTGTTTCTTGAATCAAAGACTCGGATAATTCAGGAACTGCTTTTTCCAGAAGCACCTCGCCTTCCACATCACCCGTAGTGGTGCTATGTCCCAAAAATACGGTCGTCTGATAACGCTTGACCGAATCTAATAAATAATGCGAAAACTTGGTCGCCTCCCCCAAACACACAGGCAATAAACCGGATGCCAACGGATCCAGCGCGCCAGTATGGCCGGCTTTTTGTGCACGATACAACCAGCGGACTTTTTGCAATGCAGCATTGGAACTGATGCCCAAAGGCTTATTAAGCAGGAAGACACCACTAAGATGACGACGCTGAATTTTAGGAGATGATGCTTTCATGGCAAAAAATCAGACATTTTATAAATTGGCGTCATGGTAAAACCCTGCGAGAGGATTTACAACTTTTCTATAGTCTCTAATGATTTTTATGGCATATTGAGCCGGTTTGAACAACTCAACGCTTTTAAAAAGCTTAAACCTCTAAAAATAATGAAATAACGAGAAAATAGGTGCATAGGATATGCAGAAATATAAAATATGGATCATTCTGGCGTTGCTGGTGCTGTGTATTCTCACACTGATCTTATGGCTGTCTCCAAAAGAAAATACCCAAGCGGATACCGGGATAAAAACGCCTTTAACTGAAACTCAGGCAGAGCAAACCGCACTCTTGGTCAATGGCCCTGCCAATGCAGCTTTCCCCAGTGCCAGCCAGCAAGATACCGAAATTAATTGTCAGATGCAGCTAGACGCCAGCAACCGTCTGATTGTGAATGAACAGACCCGCAACTGTTTTGAATATTTTATTACCCAGTTCGGTGAAAAAAATCTGCAGCAGATCCAGCAGGATTTTAAAGACTATATTCGCCAGAATCATAAAGAGCCTGCACTCTCGCAAATTCTGGATTTATGGGACCGTTATATCCAGTACCGTCAGGGTTTGGGCCAGCTCACTGCACCGGCCGGGCTGAATCAGGAAGATCCTGCCTATTATCGTAGCATCTATAACAGTACCCAGAATTTGCGCCAGCAATACTTTTCCAAGTATGAAATTGAGGGCTTGTTCGGCACAGAAGACGCCTATCATGAATATACCCTGGACCGGATGAGCGTACTGGCGGACAAAAGCTTAACGGAGACTGAAAAAGCGCAAAAGCTCCAAGCACTGTTTCAGCAACTCCCGCAGGACTGGCAGGAAAATCTGGAACAACTGAATAAACTGGAAGATCTGCGCAAACTCACCGCTGATATTAAAGCCCGTGGTGGTTCCCGTGATGAAATCCGACAGATGCGGATAAATCTGGTCGGTCCTGAGGCAACACAACGACTGGAACAACTGGATGTACAACGCAGCGACTGGAAAAACCGGGTGACTGGCTATTTAGATGAACGGGATCAGATTACCCAGTCCGGCATGTCCGATAGCGCCAAACAGCAAGCCATTGCCCAGCTTCGCAGCAAACATTTTAATACACCGCAAGAACAGCTGCGAGTAGAAACCTTTGAACAGGTTCATGATCAGGGAGCCAAACTGCCCTTTGCTGACTAAGCCTAAAAGCCATCACCTGTTGATGGCTTTTTTATAAATGCCCTTTTGATAACTTTATATTTTTCTCAGAATGATCTTTTATAGTTGTTTCCAAATATTTCGTATTTACACAAAATAACTTAGACAAAGTTTAATGATTTCAAAGACTTTCTATTCAAATGCATCTGTTAATAAAACAAATATTTACAATGTAAATTCCTCCTGTCCTGCATGTCCCCAAATGACATGGTTTTAGACCTCTGAAGTGAAAAAATACCGCTTCTTCAAAAGAAAAATTGCTCAGCCACTGAAGGCCAAAACTGTATTTTCATCGTCTGATTTGTGGCTTGCAGCACTCTACAAAAAGCAATGATTGCTTGAATAACGATAAAATTTAAAAAGGGACAGCTATGTATACTTTCAGCAAGACAGCCCAGTTACTGACTGTGGCTTTAGCGACCACTCTGGGATTCAGTTTTTCTGCACAGACTCAGGCTGCAGCGAGTGCAACACAAGTCATCGAAAAGAGCCGGTCTGACTATGCCAAGACCCAATATCCCATCCTGATGGTACATGGCTGGTTAGGCTGGTCACGTATTGGCACCGATAGTATCGGGCTGGATTACTGGTATCAGATTCTGCCGGATATGGCACGTAATGGTTCAACCGTGTTTGCTGCACAATTATCGCCGGCAAATACAACGATGCATCGCGGAGAACAACTAATCCATCAGGTTGAAGAGGTTCTGGCAATTACCGGAAAGCAAAAACTGAACTTGATTGGCCATTCCCATGGTGGACCAACAGTGCTGTATGTTGCAGCGACCCAGCCGCAGTATATCGCCTCTATTACCGGCGTTGCAGGAACCTACCATGGCTCCAAAGTGGCAGATGATATTCAGAACAATAGCCTGACGCGTACCGCCTTTAACATTTTAGGTGATTATATTATTGGTCCATTGATTGCACTGGGTCAGTTTAAGCCTGAACTGGAAATTGATTTTGATGCTTCCATGAAATCCCTGAGCCAGACCGGTTCAAATACTTTTAATGCCACAGTGGCACAGCAGGTGGTCAAAGATGGCGTATTGGCTTCTACAGAAAACTGCAATAAAAATTTAAAACAGAAAGATAGTAAAGGCATTCATTATTATTCATGGACGGGTGTGGCCCAAGCCACCAATGCCCTGGATATTGATACGATCCTGATGCAGCTCGGCCCTTTATCTTATGGCAGTAAAGACAATGATGGCATGGTTTCACGTTGTAGTGCGTTCATGGGCAAGGTGATTCATGACCAGTACAAACTCAATCATACGGACCTGGCCAATATGATGTTTGGTCTGAAAGGCGTGTTTGCACCAGATCCGGTCGCCCTCTACCGCCAGCATGCCAACCGACTCAAATTAGAAGGTTTATAACCCCAGAGTGCCTGTATTTTCAGCTGAAATATAGGCTTTTTTTCTGGTTCTTTTTATTTGACCTATCCGCGATCGGGAAGCTGCAATGAAAAAAATAATGTATCACTTAAACCTTTTGCTGCTGGGTTCCATCTTGACTAGTCCTGTGCAAGCCTCGGCATTACAGGAATATAAAAGTAATTTTGTCCTCTCGAGTTATGCCAAAACAAAATATCCGATTGTATTTGCACATGGCATGGTCGGCTTTAATCGCATTGGTTTTGATACCTTAAGCATGGACTATTGGTATCAAATTTTGCCAGATTTAGCCCGTAATGGTTCAACTGCCTTTGCCACCCGCATCTCACCTTTCAATTCCAGCGAAATCAGAGGTGAACAATATGTGGAGCAACTGAAAGAAGTCATGGCAATCACCGGCGCAAAAAAATTGAATTTAATTGGTCATAGTCATGGTGCACATAGCGTGCGTTATGCAGCCGGGGTGATGCCGCAACATGTAGCCTCAGTGATGACTGTGGGCGGCGCCAACCAAGGGACGATTGTCGCCTCTGATGTTATGCGACTTGCTAATCAAACCGGTACATCTGAATTGCTTAATACCCTGATCAGCAGTTTTGGCAACGTCATCATGTGGGCACAAGGCTTAGACGGTCAAGCTTTCCCACACAACGCCCTTGCAGCAGGACACAGCACCTCAATTGAAGGCACAGCCGAATTTAACCAGCGCTTTAAACTCGGGCTTTCGCTGAGCCCATGTGGTGAAGGCAAATATACAGACCAAGGCATTGCACTGTATTCAATGACCGGCAATCAACCCGTGACTAATCTCCTAGATGTCAGTGATGCCGCCATGAAAGCCTTGGATCTACTTTCTGCGAGCAAGGCTGGCGCAAATGATGGAATTGTGTCGGTATGTAGTGCCAAATTTGGTAAAACGATTCGTGATGATTACCCGTGGAATCATCTGGATGAAATCAACTTGTTGTTTGGCATTAAAGGTACCTTTGCGCCTGATCCAGTTGCTGCCTATCGTCAGCATGCCAACCGTTTAAAACTGCAAGGTTTATAAAACCACCCAAGCCTCTATTCATCCAGAGGCTTTTCTATCTTATTTTTCGCTAATTTTTTTCTTAAAATTTACTTGTTAATCATGATCAAACTGCATATAAAATATTCATCAAATATAAAAAAATAAGTGTGAAATAAAATAAATGCAGATACGTTCTATAGAAATCAAAAACAAATTTAAAAGAACCTGCCCCTGCTGCAAACGAAAAGTCATTAATCCTTTTCAATTTAAAAAATATGAGCCTTATTATTGCCCCTCTTGTCATCGACATATTATCGCAAATGTATGGATCAGTATTTTACTGGTTATCACACAATGTTTTATTTGCATTCAACTTTTTAATGCAGGATTCCAGTCTTGGGGATATTTTGTATTATTTCTGATGTTTATTCATAAAATTTTCTTGGATATTTTAGATGCTATGATCTTGCCTTTGCAGGAACATTTCGAATAAATCTACATAAAAATTAGGCATAAAAAATGCGCCCAAAGGCGCATTTTTTCACTCGTATAAAGCTTAAAATTAAGCTTTAGTTTTACGAGCTGGTAATTTTTCACGAATACGTGCAGCTTTACCAGACAATTCACGTAGGTAGTAAAGTTTAGCACGACGAACGTCACCACGACGTTTCACTTCGATACCAGCAACGATTGGAGAGTGAGTTTGGAATACACGCTCAACGCCAACACCGCTAGAAATTTTACGTACTGTGAACGCAGAGTTCAAACCACGGTTTTTCTTAGCAATTACAACGCCTTCGAACGCCTGTAAACGCTCACGGTCGCCTTCTTTTACTTTAACTTGAACAATAACTGTATCACCTGGTGCAAAAGCAGGGATGTTTTGTTTCAATTGTGCGTTTTCAATTACTTGAACTAAAGGATGCTTACCGCTCATGGGGTATCTCCAATATGTGCGAGTCAGAAGAGGTCTGATCATCGCTGGGTATAGAGGCTAAAGCGCATACACCCGATTATCTTTCCCTTTATAGTTGACCATCTCAACCATAAAGAGCCTATTAAAGAATACTTAAATAATTTTAAGTACTTGCTTGAAGATAGAAATGATTACTCATCAATATCTTACAAATCTTTTAGCCATTTTTTCTGCTGCTTGGTCAGCTCGACTTTTTCCACCAACTCTGGGCGGCGTTCAAGTGTACGCTGATATCGCTGCAGAAACCGCCATTTTTCAATATTGGCATGATGCCCGGACTTTAACACCTCAGGCACATCCAAACCTTCAAAATGATCTGGCTTGGTATATTGTGGGCAATCTAGAAGACCATCCACAAATGAGTCTTGCACGTGTGATTGCTCATCAGACATCGCACCCGGAAGTCTCCGGATAATACTGTCCAATAAAACCATCGCAGGAAGTTCACCACCCGATAACACGTAATCGCCAATTGACCATTCCTGATCAACATATTGCTGGATCAAACGTTCATCGACGCCTTCATAACGTCCGCATAGTACAATGATTCCGTCATATTTGACAAAATCCTGTACCGCAGTTTCGTTTAAGGTCTTTCCTTGGGGTGACATATACACCACAGGAACCTGAACTGCACCCGCTTGCCTTGCAAGCTCTTTGGCATGCTGGATTGCTTTTGCCAGAGGCTCAGCCATCATCACCATACCCGGACCACCACCGAATGGACGTTCATCCACCCGTTTATAGTTGCCCGTCGCATAATCGCGAGGATTGATGCAATGAATTTGCATCAACTCACGTTTTGCTGCGCGCCCGCTAATCCCATAGGCTGTAATCGCTTCAAACATTTCAGGAAAAAGCGTAATGACTGCAAAAAACATCGCAGACTCCCGTATTTCCGAAAATATTAGTAGTCTACGCCCCAATTGACGTAGATACGACCAGCTTCAAGATCAACGCGTTGCACCACATCTTTATGCCATGGGATCATTCGCTCTTCGCCATCAATGCTGTCGGCAGTTGCGCGAACCACCATCACATCGTTAGCACCTGTTTCAAACAGCTCAAAAATTTGACCGAGATTGACTTCTTGTTCTTCATCATCCAGACCTAACACAGTTAGACCTTTTAAATCAGACCAATAGTACTCATCTACGCCTGCTTGAGGCAGTTGCGATTTAGAGATCCAGACATTGGAGCCAACCAGTTCGTCTGCACCAGTGCGATCACTCACACCTTTAAGCGAAACTACCAGGCCTTTACCATGTGGTTTCCAACGTTTTACATCGACAATTTGCCAACCTGCTTTGGTCTCAATGTACCAAGGCAGATAGTCAAATATGTTGCTCATAGGTTCTGTATTGGAATAGACCCAGAGCCACCCATTTAATCCATATGCTGAACGCAACTGTCCAATCTGAATACGATCTTCGGGAACATTCTGTGTTGGTGTCATGGGCAAGCTACTACCTAATTTATATAAAAATTATGCAGCAACTGCAGCTTTTTTAGCTTGAGCAGCTAAAGAAGCAACACGATCAGAAGGTTGAGCACCTTGAGAAACCCAGTGAGCAAAACGGTCAGCATCTAAACGAAGTTTTTCTGCTTTACCTTGAGCTGTAGGGTTGAAGAAACCGATACGTTCGATGAAACGACCGTCACGTGCATTACGGCTATCAGTCACAATGATTTGATAGAACGGACGTTTTTTAGCACCACCGCGTGCAAGACGAATAACAACCATGATAGAACCTTATAGTTTTTACGGATTATCCCTGTACCGACCACCGATACATTTCAAACCCCTTTCATAGAGGGCAGTATTTTACTTGAACTTTGCCCTGAATGAAAGATCAAAAAGTGTTTAGGTAGAATTTTGGATTTAGGTTAGCGACCGTCCCAGTTGGAGGTAGCTGAAAGCAAACAAGTAGTTGAACCCTTCACCCAGTATTTTTGACCTTGATTATTTAAGCAAATCCATCCATTGCCATCTTGGGTGCTTGAGTTTGCAGGTTCTGCAGTCAGAGTCCATGAGTTTGCATTCGGTATATTCAAAGTGAATGTATAAGTTGTATCGCCTGTTTGAGGAAAAGCATTACTGCCATATATATTATTATCTGTAATAGTTGCGCCAGTAAAATTACCATTAGCTGCTTTGTACTGGGTTAACTTTTGGGAAATTTCCATCATTTTACTTTGTACATCAACACGCTTAGTCTTAATCACATACTGCGTATAAGATGGATAAGCAATCATGGCCAATATCCCGACAATTGCCACTGCAATTAAAACCTCAATGAGAGTAAAACCCTGTTTAAAGTATTTTACCATGTTTCATCCCCTGAGCAGGATTGATAGCTTGAAATAGTTGTTTTAGATTTACAGCGAATACCCGTACTAGTCATGAGAAGGTTATAATTTTGGCTATCTGTCGTTTCAGCTTTAATTGCCCAACCTTGTCCGCGCATATCTCGATCTGTTGAGGTGAGTAATTTTTGTGAGTCTAAATCCCGTATCGTAAGAGTATAGTTTTTTACTGATACAGATACCATTGGGCTTGATTGCCCATAAATATAACCAGGATCAAAACCTTTATAGCTAAAATTACGCGACTTATGACGCTCCAATTGTTCAGCAATCTTCTGGACTTCTTGTTCAGCTTGAGATACAGCCGCCTTACGCGTATATGCAGTATAAGACGGCAATGCTATTGCAGTAATAATCGCCAATATTACTACAACAACCATCAATTCAATCAGTGTGAATCCATTTTTTAGGAAAGTAATACTATTAGTTATCCTAATAGTATTACTTATTTTATTATTTAGGTGAGACATTTTTTTCATACCATCGTATTGGATTCAAAATACGTGAGCATTTCCATTCTCCCGCCCCTTTAATATTACCTATCAATGTTAATGCTCCACAGCTATTTGGATCATCAGTTGTTCCACCACCGCCCGAACCACCAGTGGGACCAAGGGCAATTCCTCGAATACCTGAACCCAGTACATTCTGGTTCACACCATTCAACATAACCATACCAGTACGTTTTTCAGCTTCGATATCTTTATTGCCCTCCTTATAACAAGTACCATAAGGCAAGCAATACTGTTGACGATTAGACTCACCTATAATACGTGGCTGACATGGATCAGCATCTTCTACACCTGTACCTTCTGGATCATATACAGGTATAAATAAGTTATCCTTAATCGCAATAGGTTCTTCTTCAAACGCCTTAACTCCACCTGGTGTACGGCTTGCAACTTCATTACCTAAATAATCACTCGATAATGAACGATACCATCCATGTTTAGGACTTCCTCCAAAGAAAGTATTTTTTACTGCTGTAAAAGAAAGCAATGTTTGTGGATTTTTTTGAAGTTGGTTTAACGTGATATCCTTTGACTTAAATGTTGTATATGTAGATTTATACAAATCACGCTCAACAAAGTCACGGTCAATTAAGCCATATACTTTATTTGTTGGCCGATTTTGCAAAGGATCAAAAGGTTTGATTGATTCACGACCTTTACTTGGTGCAACATCTAGAGGTGTACTACGATCACCAGAAGCAATTGCTACCAAAATAAAAGTATCGCTCCCTTCATCATGAATTGTAATGGTGGGTGGTTGATAGAATCGCGGTGCATCACCATTAGTAATAGCTGCTCCAGATTCAGTAGTCGCCAAGTTAGCCAAACGAATAACATTATGTCCAAAACTTGCTGTAGCTGTATCTTTTTTATTATTTAGATCAATACGGAAGACTTGTCCACCCAAATCACCAAAATACAGATGATCAACTAAGTTATCTCCATCTCGGTCTAAAGTGCTGATACGAGTAGCAACACTATGTTTCAAATCAGTATTATCTTTATTTGATCCAGTATGACTTGTCCACCAGATGCGTTCACCAGTTTCTGCATCAATAATATAGACAGCATTTCCTAAAGCCTCCGATTTTTTACAAGAACTACCACCAAAATCTGAAGTGTTATTTTGACCTAATCTAAATCTTGGGTCTTCATAACACATATCATATCCCCCCCCAACAATCATTACACGACGAATCTTATTTTTATAACGGATATTGGCTAAAACCGGCTTAGACCACGTTTGCCCCATACGTGTATAATTGGCTAAATCATTGCCAACTCTAAATAATAATTTAGGCTTATTTTCATTTAAGAGGTCCAGGGCATAATAGCTATTGCCCCCCATGCGCATACCACCATACACATTCATTTTTTTAGCAGTAACAGCTGAGCTCGTTGTGCTAGTGCCACGTTTTATTTCATAAGCAGTATCTGAAATCCAGGCTCCACTAATACCATGTTGGATATCACCTGCCTGACCAGCTCTTAAAGCTTTCGCTGCCTCAGGATTTTTCAATATTTCCGCAGGAACGAATACTGACTGTTCAACACCTGTTTTAGCATCGACAATATGTAAGCCTCCTTCCATACTACCGAACATAACAGATTGTTTTCTAACTGAAGTTAAATCACCATTCGCGTTGATTTCACCCGAGTATGTGAGTTGCAATGGATATGAATGAATACTCCCCCCTAAACTTACAAATGGCTTAGTAGGTACGGGTAAAGTTGCTGGCAAGCCTGTTGCTATAGATTCGCCTAAATCATACCCAAGATAATTTAATAATCTATGTTTGATTTCTAGAGAAAAGGATTTCAATACGTCTTGATTCTTAAATTTATCTAAAACATTTGCTCCAGATGTAACTGTTCCACTTGCAACATCTGGAATTTTTAATAACTCTCCTGAAGTTTTAGATATGAGTTGATTATTTTCTACTTTAGAAACATCTGTATATAAATTACGCAGTCCATTCGGATTTGCAGTTATCGCTGGTACCGCTCTAATATTAAGGTCAGGATTCGCATTGACTGCGCTTACTGCTTGTGTTGGCATTGGTAAATTCCAGAAAACTCCACCTTGATTTACCATACCGCCATCAGCAACACTTGTTGGATTCCATAAGTCTTTAGTGGTTAGATCAAATTTCCCTACTTCATTAAAAATTGTTTTAGAGCCATCGACCAAAGCACCATTATTAATATCGTATTTTTTTAAGTTTCCTATCCAGATTGATACTTGTTGTCCTGGATTGGGAGATAATGCGCGCAAATAACCATACGGCTGAAAACCATTTGGATTTAAAGCGTCTACAGGCACAGAAATAGCGCCTGTAGATAAAGGTTCTATCTGTGTATCACCAAGATTCTTAATAAATTGAATAACACTATCAGTAATTCCATCAGTTGATTGGGTTTCAAAAAAGCCACCATTACCATAACCTGGCCACTCCACCGAACTGGTTCCAATACTAGGGGAACATTTATCACTATTTCGACGATCTGGCTGTGTTCTTGAACTTAATTTACATGCTGCTTCTACATAATCCGTATCCAAGCCTGAAAATTGTTTACCAAAACCTACAAAGGCTGTTTGAATTGAAGTTCCACTTGGATTTTTCTCTTTATTAAATAAGTACTTTGCGAACTCACCCATACAGTGCCAAGCACCCGTACCTCCAGTCATTAACCCACCAGTGGTTGGACATTTAAAATCATTGCCGAAATTTAATAGAGCTTTTTGCATAATTGGTGATGCATTATTTGAAGAAGAGTTGTTTGCTTCTCCATCGGATAGGATATAAACCCCCTGACCATCACAACTTTGTCTTTTAGCTACTTCAGGTAGTGGAGATTTATAATTAAAATCATCCCTTATATCACCCACATCAGAGTTCAGGAAACCGCTATATGTACTGGTTCCATCCGTTTTTATTTCATAACTATAATGTATAGTGGCATTATTATCGGTATAACTACCATCCTTTACGTAATTGTTGGGAATTGAAGCTTCCGTCCAAGCGTCGTTTCTACACTTCTGGACAGCATTATCATAATCCACGCTTTGATAGTTATCACAAAGATCGCTCTTAATAACATCTTTATAACGAGTCACGATTGGATCAATATAAGATGAAGTAATTCCTGGGTTAGTTACCTTATAGCACCTATATGGAGAAATAATCGTTCTTTTAATATAGTACTTGTAGTCAGAGGCTTGGTCACATCCGTACTGATCAGGTTCCTGAACAACTCTTGTGCGATATTTATCAACCTTTACATTAACTCGTTTAACTGTATTTGTACCCATTAAATATGCACCGGCTTCAGCATAAGCATGTGCTGTTGGAGTACCTCCTTGTGCAGTTAATTCTGCAATTTTTGTTTTTAACAGTGTACGCTGCGTAGAATTTTTTCTTCCTAACTCTTTAGCCGCTACTAGAATTGCTGCATTATCCCCATTACCATTATAAGAAAAATGTCCTAAACCAATTCGCGTAGTAAATAATTCCGAATCTTCACTATCGAGCAGCTTAAATAATCCATCCTTAAGTCTCGTCATACGATCATAACATTTAACACTTGAATTCGTGACTTTCTCACATCCAGCATCAACTAAATTAACTACCTGTGCAGCTGTTAAACTAGTCGCAGTACAAAATTTACGTGTATAGCTAGGAGTAGTACCTGAAGAACTATAATTCCCGCTACTATCTGTTCTACACGACCGTCCAATACCATAATCCTGATAAATAGAGTTAAAATCATCACGATTTGAATAATTATTCTTTGTATTAGAGTCAATTGACCCCATTGAACCTGATGTATCAAGCATCATAACGATAGTTTTTTGACCAGCTTCAGGTGTCGCATAAATCTGTAAATCGCTTGCTTGTGCCACGGACGCTGTTAAAACACAAGTACCCATAAATGACAAACAAGAAATTACTAATGGACGTAAATTCATTATTTTAAACCTTGAAACAACTGATGAGGTATTTATGTGTGTTTTCATTGTATTATCCTCTCAATCAAGGAGCTTGAGTCTGAGTAAAAATTGTCTGCAAATTAAATTCTTGAGTCTGAGAATTTACTGGAACACCAAGTTTGGCTAAGCAAGTCGCAATTGTTTCAAATCCCTTAGTATCACTACTTGTATCATCACTGATGTAACCTGCATTACCACTTCCTGTTCCAATACAATTTTGAGCTGCATCCAAATTTTTAGTAAAGCTTGGCACTATAGAAGTAGTAGTAACTCGAATTCTTTGTTGCTCAACAACGTTCTTTGGCATGATAGTACCCGAGCTTAAATTATTTCCACGGCTTAATAAGGCCCCAGGTTTCAAATCTTCTTCTGCATCATTGGGAATTTTGACAGCTACCTGTGTAACAACTGCTTCGCGGCTACTGCCAAAATCAGAGCTTAAATTACAGAAAGCATCTGCCCCCCCAGAAACAAGTGCAGCTTTAGCTGTTTTAGTTGCTGGAGGTCGTTTAACAGCAACACCCAAAGAGGCTGCAAATTTTTCATTAGACAGTGGTTTATAGCAAAATATATATTCATTTCCTGGTTCTAATTTTGAGTCTTGAAGCGCGTAGCCAATCGCACCACTCAAATCTACCAAGTTTGATAAATTGCTTGTGTATAATTGATTAATTGGTGTATCAGCAGTTTGACTTAGAAATTGGCCAAGCTGAGTATGTGTCGAGATATTTAAACTTGTCATTGCCACGCGGATAGCAAGTACCCCTATTACAGTTAAAATTAGCAACATCATCATGACTACAAGCAGTGTCGCTCCACGCTGAGGAGCGTAAATTTGATAGTTAATCATATTGCATCCCCCATACCATTACGTATTGCAATAGTTGTCATATATGTTCTTCTTAAATGCTTGGTCTGATTAGTAAGCGTCACTGATTTTTCTAAAAACAATATAGATTTCGTTGGATCAATGAGTTGATTGTTTGTGTTGTCTATAGACCTTACAATTACAGCTGCTTTTATAGAGGTAATTCTTGGAACGGGCTGACCTGCATTACGAGCGGCATTTGCAGCAGAGATATATTCACTTATTGTATAGTATGCAGTTGATGTTACAGTAGCGCCACTTTTAGTCATAGCACCTAAATAAAATCTTAAATGATCAACTCTAGGCATAATCACTTCACCTAGTTGAGTCCCTCCAAAATCTGTAATATTTGCAGCCGACATTGCACCCTTTTTGTTAGCATCACAAGCAAGTACTAAATCTTTCTCGCCCCCATTAGTATCTTTTCTCAAGAAATAACGTTGAATTACATATTCCCCTGTTTTTATTTCTTCACCTTCACAATTAAACATATCATTTGGTGCCGTAAACTGAATAGTAAGCTGGTCACTTGCATCACTCACATTTGAAGTTAATCCACTACGTGTAACTGAATTATTGCCTATATCTTTAGATACATTTACAGTGCCTGAAGCCCCTTGAGAAAGTACAATCCCACCTTGTGGAGTAGTATTAGTTAATTCAGGATTACTAATATTGCCATAATTAGCTAAACGAATATCTCTAGCAATATAATCTAGCCCAAAAACTCCGCTATCTTGTAATTCTGCATTCGCTTGTTGGATGCGAGTCGTAACGATTCCCCCCAAGAACAATTGCGTTGCAGCGGCTGTAATTAATAACCCCAAAGCAAGTGCTACAATTAATTCAACTAAAGTAAAACCTGCTTGATGAAAAGCACTATTCGAAAACTTATTATTCATTAATATGCCTCCATCATTACACATCGAGCATTTGCTACATACACACCACCAGAACTCATACACGCTGAATAATTATTTGAAGATATTAGTGTATTTTCCCAAGCTGCAAATATGCATTGTCTTTTAATTGAATTAACTCCTGGGCATTCATTCATAGTAATCATGACGCCGATTTGATTCGCAGCTCGTGCCACTAAATAAGCTTCATAAGTTGCCATCTGCGCAGGTTTACATGTTGTATTGAGACAACTTTTAGGCGCACTAGGTGCATTCTGAGATGTATAAGTTCTTACAGCTGCCGGATAACTGCTTTGACCTTGAGGATTTGCACGTATACTCTCTGTTAAGCCACGTAACAACATAGTAGCTTGTGATTTAACCAATGCTTCATCCCCCGCCTCAATTGCACGTAATTGCAAAGCGGTATATCCAAGGACCCCAATAGCCAATAAAACAAGAGATACCAATACCTCAACCATGCCTATGCCTTTTTGATTTCTACTTATCATTAACATGTACCTTTGGTTTGAGTTAACGACCCAATTAAAGCAACATTTATAGTTCTACTTATGTTCTTTGAGCATGTTATTATTGAGGTAACAGAAGAAGTAGTACCGTTTGCCTTAAATACCACCCCATAATTATTAGATTTAATCTCAACTTTCTTAGGAAGATTTACAAGAATTACTCTCTTTTGATCAATAAATTGGTTTGCATCAGCAGAAGATAATAATTTATTTACACATATAGCCTCTGTTACATTAGCGCCAGCTACATCTTTGTTAGGACAAACTACTACAGTATTACCTATCACCATAGCTCGACTTCTTCCCTCTCCTAATGCTGAAGCAATTTCATTACTTGCACTATTTAAATTTTGAGAAGCTAAAGTACTTACAAATGAAGGAGCGGCTATTGAAGCCACAATAGCCAATACCGCAATCGTCACTATCAGCTCAATTAAAGTGAATCCTTTATTTTTCTGCATACTCTCCCCCAGGCAAAACTTTGGCCTAGTTAAAATAATACGCATTAAAGTTACAAAACCTACACAGAACAGATAAAAGGCATAAAAAAACAGATAACTGTCATTTCCCAGTTATCTGCTTATTTTTAAATAAGAAACAGAATATTAAACAGTTAACATTCTAAGCCTGTGTTACAGGAATACGTAACTCTTTAGGTAGACTAAAGGTAATATTTTCTTCCCGCCCATCCAGCTCTTTTGGCGCTTGTGCACCCCAATCCTGTAAACGCTGAATGACTTGTTTAATCAGAATTTCCGGTGCAGATGCGCCTGCTGTCACCCCTATCTGGATCTTTTCTGCAAACCAATCCTGTTTGAGCTCATCTGCATTATCCACTAAATATGCCGCTTTACCCATACGTTCAGCCAGCTCACGTAGGCGGTTTGAATTTGAAGAGTTTGGTGAACCGACAACAAGTACGACATCACAGCGTTCAGCCAAGTCACGCACCGCATCCTGACGGTTCTGTGTAGCGTAGCAAATATCATCTTTACGCGGACCTTGGATCAGCGGAAATTTCTGGCGAAGAGCATCAATCACTTTCGCTGTATCATCAATTGATAAAGTGGTTTGCGTGACAAAAGCGACTTTTTCAGGATTGCGTACCGTTAAAGCGGCGACATCTTCTTCATCTTCAACCAGATAAATCTCACCACCATTTTTTTTGTCATATTGCCCCATGGTACCTTCGACTTCAGGGTGACCTTCATGACCAATCAGGATCGCTTCTACACCTTCACGGGCATATTTGGTGACTTCAATATGTACCTTAGTCACCAAGGGACAAGTCGCATCAAAAACCTTCAGACCACGACGCTCAGCTTCTTGTTGTACTGCTTTAGAAACACCATGCGCGCTAAAAATCACGATATTATCGTCAGGTACCTCATCGAGTTCATCGACAAAAATCGCACCACGCTGACGCAAGTCATCGACCACAAATTTATTATGCACCACTTCATGCCGCACATAAATCGGTGGATTAAAGCATTCTAGGGCACGGTTCACGATCGCAATGGCACGATCTACACCAGCACAAAAACCACGTGGGTTGGCTAAAACAATTTCCATAGAATCCTCAATACTCACACCATTTTTAGCGGTTCAATTGAAATAAATGTAAACAATCGACTGACAACTATTTAGTTTAAAGCCGCTCTACTCTAAAATAGAGAAGATATTTTATCATATCAGGAAAAATATCATGTCGGGTCTCTTGTTTGTCGTTTCTGCAGCGTCTGGAACAGGCAAAACATCCCTTGTTAAAGCCCTACTTGAGCGTGTCAACAATCTTCACGTTTCTGTGTCACACACCACACGCGGTCAACGACCTGGCGAACTCGATGGCGTACACTATCATTTCTCCAATAAAGAAGATTTTTTAAATCTGGTCAATGAAGGCGGTTTTATCGAATACGCCGAAGTATTTGGTAATTACTACGGTACCGCGCAAGCCACAGTCAAAGAACAACTGGCCAAAGGTCATGATGTGCTACTGGAAATTGACTGGCAAGGTGCGCAACAGGTTCGTCGACTTTTTCCTGAATCTAAACAAATTTTTATCTTGCCACCAAGTCAGTTCGACTTGCGTGAACGCCTGTCTAACCGTGGTACTGACGCAGTTGATGTGATTGAGCATCGTCTCAGCTGCGCGGTAGAAGATATGCAGCAATATAGTAACTTTGACTATATCATTATTAATGACGACTTTAATAAGGCGCTGCATGACCTGGAAGCGGTGATTATCGCCAATCGTCTGGTACTGAGTCAGCAAGCCAACCGTCATGAAAAACTGATCCAGAAACTGATTACGCCGACTGGGCAGTGATTAAAACTTGAGTCTATAGACAAAGCCTTTTATACTGTGCAGTCTGTTAAAATTTATTATTCAAACGAGAATTCTTATGGCACGCGTCACCGTTGAAGATTGTTTAGACCATGTAGACAACCGCTTTGAGCTTGTACTAGTGGCAAGCAAGCGCGCGCGTCAATTGGCACGTCAAGGTATTGAACCAACTGTAGAATGGGACAATGACAAACCGACTGTTGTTGCTTTACGTGAAATCGCTTCAGGTCATGTATCAAAAGACATTTTGAAACAACGTGATCAAGACTATCAAACATCAAGTCTGGATCTTGCACTTTCTGCAAATAATCTAAACTTAGACGGTTTTTCTTTCCAATAAGAGATCGTCACTTAAAAAGCCTAGTTCTAAACTAGGCTTTTTTTGTTATGTGACTTTTATATTTATGCCAGAACGGTTATAACATAAGGGTTAGCTATCAAGTTTGAATGGGTTTTCTGCTCTGTAGTAGCAAAAAACCATCAAGCCAGGAAATTCACATTTCTAGAATGCTTTCAGGTTTTATTTGTAAAAAATTCAGTTGAAAAAGGTGTTTTATGCCAGGCCCACAGGTCAGTCAAGCCAAGCAGCAGTTAGAGATCATTATCGATGCGTATTTAAGTGAAAGCGATGTCGAACGTGTGCTTGCGGCCTGTGATTATGCAGATATTGCCCATGACGGGATTGTGCGTAAAAGTGGCGAACCCTATATTTTGCATCCGATTGCGGTCAGCTGTATTCTGGCGCATATGCGTCTTGACCCTGAAACGCTGATGGCCGCACTGCTGCATGATGTGATTGAAGATACCGACTTTAACAAAGACGATATTACCGAGACTTTTGGTTTTACTGTAGCCGAACTGGTCGATGGCGTGACCAAACTGAGTCATTCCAGCGATAAAGAATATAATAAAGCCGCTTCATTCCGGAAAATTCTGCAAGCCACCTTACAAGATCCACGTGTCATTATTGTGAAACTGGCCGACCGCTATCACAACATGACTACCCTGGAGGCACTGCGTCCGGACAAACGCGCGCGTATTGCCCGCGAAACCTTTGAAATTTTTGTGCCGATGGCGCGTATTGTCGGCATGAATGAAATGGCTGATAACCTAGAACATCTGTGTTATCAGAACCTTGATCTGGACATGTATAACAACGTTCAGACTGCACTACAGGAAACCAAGCCGAAACGCTGTGAATATCAGGCCAAATGGGAAAAGAACCTGACTGAACTGCTACAGCAGCATGCCATTCAAGGCCGAATCAAGAAGAAAAATAACAATATTGAGCTACTGCGCCACTTCGTTAAAAATGATATCGATCTGCAAGAATTGACTCACAGCCATGCTTTTGAAATTATTTTACAGAGCATCGCTGATTGTGACCGACTGGCAGAAATTCTTATGCAAAGTTTTAAAATTCAGAGTTATGAAGATCATATCCGCCGCCCATTACCGGGGGGCAACCAGTCCTTGATGATGCGACTAAAAGGTGAAGAGACGACCCTATCGCTTACCATTCAAACCGAACTGATGCGTAAAGCAGCACGTTTTGGCGTTGTGCTCGGTGAAAGTGCCCCGCAAGCCTGCCGCTCTGCGATTCAGGCCTCGATGCAGAATCTGAATGTCCTGGTCGATGGTGAATGTGCCAAAACCACTTTTAGTGAATTACTGGACTATCTGCACCAAGAAAAAATCTGGGTCTATACCCCGCACGGCCATTTACATGAATTGCCACAAGGCGCCACGGCGGTTGACTTTGCTTATGCCGCGAGTTTATTCCTAGGCAATCATGCGGTGGGTGCAAAAATTAATAATGAAACCAAGCCCCTTTCAACACCTCTAGTCAGTGGTCAGGTGGTAGAAATTATTACTGATGTCCTCGCCACCCCGAATCCGGATTGGCTCAGTTTTATTAATACCCAGAAAGCTCGTCGTGCTATTCAGAATATTCTGCGCGATCAGGATCTAGACGAACAGCGTCTGGTCGGACAACAGGCACTCAATCGCGCACTGAAACTGTTTCATCGTTCTATTCGCGATCTGACTGAAGCCGACTGGAAAAACCTCTTGGAGTGGCGCCATGTTTCCAGCAAGGAACAGCTGTTTGAACAAATTGCTGTCGGTGATTTATTACCACAACTGGTGGCCAACCATTTATTTGCCCAAGATCAGCATCAGAATATCGCCAGTTCAGACCGTCTGATTCAGGGAACAGAAGGTGTCGATGTCAAATATGCACATTGCTGCAATCCTGTGCTGGGTGATCCGATTCAGGGTCATTTGACCCGTCGCGGTCTGATTGTGCATCGTGCGCGCTGTCATAACCTGCTGCATGAACAGCATCAGCATCCAGAAAATATCATGTTATTGCAGTGGACCTCTGATGATCTGGAAGATATCAGCTTTACTGCCTATCTCAGCATTGACTTGGACATGAATGACGAGCAGATTTCCGACCTGATTTACCAATGCCGTAAAGCGCATTCTGGGGTGGAAATGGTGCGTACTCAGGATGACAAAACCTACGTCAATATCGTGGTGCATAACCGTAAACAGATTGCACAGATTATCCGGGATTTACGCATGTATTTCGGTTTCCCGCGAATTATCCGTCTGGCTCAGCCCGTCGTTTTCAGTGAAGCCTCTAAAGCGAGTTAATCATTTAAAACGATAGTGCTTTGATCGGCCGAATTGATCGAATATGATGTATGTCGATGATAAAAGGAGAAATTAATGTCCCGCCAAGTAATCCATACTGAAAATGCCCCTGCTGCGATTGGCACTTATTCGCAAGCCATTTTAGTGGGTGATACCTTATATCTATCAGGTCAAATTGGCCTGGACCCTTATAGTATGGAACTGGTTGAAGGCATTGAAGCGCAAATTCGCCGGGTGTTTGATAATTTAAAAGCAGTCTGTGAAGCCGCTGGTGGTTCTTTGGCAGATATCGCCAAACTGAATATTTTCCTGACCGATTTATCGCACTTTCAACTGGTCAATCAGATTATGGGCGAGTATTTTGCCCAGCCCTATCCAGCACGTGCTGCTTTAGGTGTCGCAAGCCTGCCTAAAGATGCTTTGGTTGAAATGGATGGTATTGTCATCATTAATCAATAAGTTATAAAAATCACTCAATCCCCGCCCTGCAATATCTCATTCTAAATCATGAATCGCTTTTGTGTGGAAATCCGAGCAGCACTTGGATTTCCGCTCAGATGGTCACTTTTTATCTAAATCATCAATCGTGATAAAAGCTATTTCAAATGATTTTTATTGACAAACGATAACAATTATCAATAATATTACTTATCTTATTTAATCACTGTGGTTGTGTCCTATGTACGTTTGTCTATGCCGTGGCATTACAGATCAAGACATTAAAGATGCTATTGCAAATGGCGCTGAAAGTTATCGTGATGTCCGCGATATGTTGGACTTGGGAACTTGCTGTGGCCGCTGTGCACCAGAAGCACGTATGATCATCAGTGATGAGGTTTCACAAATTGCAGCACGGCTAGCAGTTGCAGCATAAATTTAAAAAGATTTCTCCCTATAAGCATAATGAAAAAACAATGATCTTTGGTCATTACTCCTCCCCCGCCTTTGACTCTGGCGGGTTTTTATTGCCACTCATCTGAGTCTGGATCGATTCGATGTCGATTTTCATTTGCTGTTCCATAAATTACTCGCCATTTGCCCCTGACTTGCTTTACTATCAGGATTAGAGCGCTTTCTTAGAAAGATAAAACAGGTCCAAATGGAGTTATGCGATGAAAGGCAATCGTGATGTGATTAATCAGCTCAATCAGGTGTTGTATCACCACTTAACTGCCATTAACCAGTATTTCCTGCATTCGCGCATGTTTAATGACTGGGGCATTGAGAAACTGGGCTCGGCAGAATATAAAGAATCCATTGTTCAGATGAAACATGCCGATAAAATTATTGAACGTATTTTATTTTTGGAAGGTCTGCCGAATTTACAAAATCTGGGCAAACTGTATATTGGTCAGCATACTCAAGAAGTGCTGCATTGTGATGTACGCAAAGTCAAAGAGAATATTGAAGCCATCCAGAAAGCAGTGGCATTGGCTGAAACCCAAATGGATTATGTGACGCGTGATCTGGTTCAGGAAATCCTAGAGAAAGAAGAAAACTATCTGGACTGGACCACAACACAAATTGATTTGATCGAAAGCATTGGCATTGAAAACTATATTCAAAGTCAGCTCTAAACTTAAAATTAAGCCAAGAAAAAGCCAGCATCTGCTGGCTTTTTTTGTATTTAGCGAGGTACATCCTGCGTTAATTCTTCATAACTCATTTCAGTTTTCTGAATGGTCTTTAAGCGTTGCAGCTGGTGCTTGGCTTCCGCCTCATATCCATTAAAAGCTAAAAGTTTGGCATATTTGATCAGGTTATATTTAGTCGGATAACTCAAGACCATTTGTTCACCTTCCAGAATCTGATCAGCAGATGCCTTGCTATAAGGATTCAGACGAATCCAGGCAATGCGATGATTAAACTCGGTCAGCAAATAAATTGGTTTTTCATTGGTGATTTTTTCCGGCTGTTTTTCATAACGAATACTTTGCCCAAGTTTTGGCACCGCAACATCATAGTCGCGATAAATTACAATCAATAAAAGTAACCCAACAGCAAAAATGAATTTCATACCGATTAATGGCATAACCACTGTTTTAATTTTTAGATTTTGTGCCAGAACCGTACCCAGAATAAAACCGACTGGTAGCAGAAAATAGGCATAATGCTGTGGAAACTCAAACATGGCATGTGTCACAAAAGCCCCGATCATGAGAATACCGATCACTGATTCTGGCGTATTCACCCAGCGTTGTAACTGATAGCCCAGATAACCAAAGTAGGCCAAGAACGGCAGACCGATGATCAATCCATTCCAGAGCAGGAAATCGATAATAAAATTATGCGCGCTACGAACCCAGACAGGTCCTTGTACGGTATCGCTGATTGAAACGAACGCAGCACTCGTCTGATACCAACCATAGCCAGACCATGGCTGAGCCTGAATCGCGGCAATCATTTGCTGCCAGATCGCAATACGTGACATATCTCCCGTAGCACGAGATACCACATCCCTGCTTTGTACGACGTCCGTATTCATCGCTTGTGCAGCGAGCTGACTGAGTAATGGAAAAGCCACAATGCAGAAAATAAAGAAAATGAACCAAGCAATGCTGTAATACCATTTCAGTCGAATAACGCTTTTATATTGATAAAAACCTAGATACAGGATAATCGCGATCGCGGCTACCCAGGCCGTACGTGACTGACTTAAAGCAACCCCCATAACAATTAATGCAGCGCAGGCAAATAGCCACTTGGTCTGAATTTTTTTCTTTTCATATAAGTAAAGGCAGCTCATCAATGCCATGACTAAAAAAGTTGCCATATTATTGGGCTGAGCGAAATTAGCATAGGGGCGCTGTGTACCACTGATATTGACCATGCCTGGCAGTACAGAATCCAGATTCGTCCATTGGCAAATGGCAATAATGCCTGTAGCTGTACCTGAAGCTAGAAACACATAACTCAGATTAGTAAAGGTTTCTTCTCGGTTATAATTCCCTGTTGACAGGTGATAACCCAATGCACTTACAAACCAAAAGCTAAAGACAAAAATGAAGCCCATCATGGCGGTGCTAAAGAAAAATACCTGCCCTGCCAGAAAATGTATAAATGGCACACAGGCGAGTAATAATAAAGGTAAACCAATTGCTGGTAGTGTTAATTTTTCTCTTATACAAACTGCAGCAATAGCAAATAATGCGAAGAATGCATAAAGCTCCCCTGTGTACGTGACCCATGGACGGTAATGCACGGGCATGAGCCATGCAAGGGAGATGAGGATTGCTGCGATAAGTGCAAGCGTGAATTTCATGGAAATATCAGGCGGTAGAAGTCTGGCACATGATAAACAAAAAGCAGATAAATAGATAATTTGCTTTTTTATGAAGAGAAAAAAACAATAGTCCCGAAAAGGGAGTAACTTTAATGACTATACGGATGCATATATTGCAGAAATTACTCAACGATTGAATCATCTTCCAAGAAAAAGACTCGGCTTTAAAAGTCCGAGTCAGGTAGTATGGCAACAACAAGGTGTTGCACTTCAAATGCTAATCCAAGAGGTTTCAAATGTATATAACATTTGTAATTATAGCTTAGCACCTTTTTGACACTGAGCTTGGGTTGCGCTAGCACCAGTAGCTGCGCTAGGAGCTGTTGTAAATGAGACCGCACCTTCAGCTGTGACAGTAGCTATTACTTTACAACCTTGATTAATTGCCGTTAAAACAGCTTGAGTTTGTTCTGCAACATCAGCAGTTTTATAAACAACTGTTTGTGCTGATGGTGTTGGACTAGCACTTGTTGTAACTTCAGTATTTAAGCTACTACAACCAATACCTGTTTGAATACATGCCTGAGCCTTAGGTACAAAATTATTTACGCCGCCCATCGCAGCAGCACCATAAGAAGTTGATACATATTCACGGTAAGCGGGAATCGCAACGGCAGCCAAAATACCGATAATTGCAACAACAATCATTAATTCAATAAGGGTGAAACCCTTTTGCATAGTTTTCATAACATTCTCCACAAATGTTTTTTGTTTATTTATAAGCTTAAGCAAAAGCTAATTTAGCCTATTTTGTATTTAGCACTAAGTATGCCAACTTTTATTATAATAATTTTGAGATAAAAAACAGCACTTTAAAAAAATATTTTTATTTTTGTAATTATTATGTTTTCTTTTGTGTAACTAACTGACAAAATTTGTCAGTTAGTTGACTAAAATCACCCCAGAATAATCGGTTTATTCCCCAATTCATTTTCTAAATCATCTATTTTACGATCATAGTACTGATCTAGTACTTCCCCAATCTGCTTCACTCCTTCAATGACACCTTCTTTAAACTTATGCTGAGCGAGATGTTGAATAATGTTTTGGCAGATTTCATCCCAGACTTGCTGGGTCGTTGCCTCTTTAATTCCTCGATCAATCACAATCTCAACCTTATGTTCACACAGATTCAAATACAGGAGTACTCCACTGTTATATTCGGTATCCCAAACACCAATTTCCGCAAATAACTGCCGGGCACGACATAAGGTATCTTGATAATAGGCAGATCGTGAAGGCAAACAACCTTCAATCACGACCTGAATCTCCCCCACATGTCCATGCTCAGCTTCTTCCACCGCAAGGGCAATTGCATACTGATCCTGCTTGGAAAAAAAGCGCTTGGTTGCCGGCATATAAAAGAAATGCTTGAGCCAGCGCTTAAAACTCGGCTGTACACGTTCTTCCAGCTTTGGCTGCGTGACAATTTCTGTCGTATCTGTTGTTGTTACCATGAGCCTGATGCTCCTCCCCCGCCAAAACCACCACCGCCTCCGCCGAAGCCGCCGCCACCAAAACCACCACGGCCACTACCGCCGCCCCGGCCGCCACCTGCTAAAAAGGCATGTAAAATCAGCTGGGCAATAGAAGTGACCAATAAAAAGAAAATACCTGCGCCAATCATTAAACTAGCAACCAAGCCTAAGCCATTCACTAAGCCTGCGGCTGTACCTGCTACTGCCGCAGTCGCTGCACTCAGACGTTTACCAAAGATCATGGAGCCAATAACACCTGCAATAATAATAAAGATAACGCTTCCAAAAGTAGCTTGCGATGCTTTTTGAGCTTGATAAGCTTGCTCCTGGCGCTCTTTGATTTCATCCGCTGCCTGTGCAGCAATTTCAGGATCTAAATTTAAAATACGTTCAATTTCGGTTAGTCCAGAATCAATGCCTTGTGCATACTGACCTTGCTTAAAAAATGGCGTAATTTTGTCATGAATAATACGGCCCGCTACAATATCGGGTAGAATCCCCTCCAAGCCATAACCGGTCAAAATTTGAATACGGCGATCATTAATGGCAATGGTCATCAACAAACCGTTATCACGTTTGGCTGAACCCAGCTGCCAGGCTTCAGCAACGCGCATGGAGTAATCAAAAATATCTTCCTGCCCGGTGGTCGGAACAATAACTACACCTATTTGCCCTTTGCCTTCATTATAAAGTTTCAGAATACGCTGACTGAGTTGCTGTTTTTCAGCGGGACTCAGTAAATTTGCCTGATCAATGACCGGTTCATTCAGGCTGGGCAAGTCGCGCTGAAGCTGCCCTTCCGCCATGTCATTGGCAATTTGTGGCTGTGATGCTGCAGTTTCTGTATTTTGGGCTGGAGTATTTTGATTATTTTTAGGCTGCAAGATTTCACGGGCTACGATGACTTCTTCAGTATCTGTAGCCGTGGCTGTTTCTGCTGAAACAAGCGTGGTTATTCCCATGCCCAGCATGAGAAGCAAACCAGCACAGTATTTCAGCAGCATCTCGGACATCTGATCTCTCGCTTATTTACAGATCTTACTTATTCAAAGGAAACCGTTGGCGCTTTCTGTGCACTTTGCTCGGCGCTAAAGTTCGGTTTGGTGTCCATACCAATCACTTTAGCGGTCATGACTTGCGGGAACTGACGTGCATAAGAGTTGAAGTCCTGAACCGTGGTAATATAACGGTTACGTGCCACAGCGATTCTATTTTCAGTGCCTTCCAGCTGTACCTGTAAATCACGGAACTGTTGATTCGCTTTCAGGTCCGGATAATTCTCAGTGACAGCTAAAAGACGAGACAAGGCGCTGGTCATCTGGGCCTGTGCTTCCTGATAACGCTGGAATAATTCAGGATCTTCCAGTACGTCACGATCTACTTTTAAACCGGCAACATTGGCACGTGCTTGGGTCACTTCCGTTAAAACCTGCTCTTCATGCGAGGCATAGCCTTTGACCACATTCACCAAATTAGGTACTAAATCGGCACGGCGCTGATACTGGTTCTGGACTTCGGACCACGCGGCCGTTACGGCTTCATCTTTGACTTGCAAGGTATTATAGCCGCAACCACTCAGGGTCAAGGTACTGGCCAGCATCAAGGCGATAAGAGATTGTTTGAATACACGCATGATATCTTGTCCTCAATTCTTTATTAATATTTATATAATTAATTTGATTTTAAACAGTATTTTCTAAAGTTTTGTTACTTTTTATAATCTTTTTAATTATCTATCTTTGAATTAAAGACAACTAAAATTAAAAAACCCGCCGTAGCGGGTTGTTTGAATGACTTCAGTGAATTTTCAACTGTTAAACATCCAGATAATCCAGGATTCCTTCAGCTGCCTGACGACCTTCCCAGATTGCGGTTACCACCAGATCAGAACCACGAACCATATCACCACCAGCGAAGATTTTTGGATTTGAGGTCTGGAATTTATATTGCTGCTGTTCAGCGGCAACGACACGACCTGAACCATCCAGATTGATTTCTACATCAGTGAACCAGTCGGCTGGGCTGGTACGGAAACCGAAAGCCAGCAGAACTGCATCTGCCGTCAAAATTTCTTCTGAACCTGGAATCGGCTCTGGACTACGGCGACCGCGGCTGTCTGGCTCACCCAGCTGAGTAGTAATAAATTTCACACCGGTCACTTTACCATTTTCACCAACAACTTCGATCGGCTGACGGTTAAACTGAAAACTCACCCCTTCTTCACGTGCATTTTGTACTTCACGGCGTGAACCCGGCATGTTTTCTTCATCACGACGGTAGGCACAGACGACTGACTCGGCACCTTGACGGATCGAAGTACGGTTACAGTCCATAGCCGTATCACCACCACCTAAAACGATGACTTTCTTGCCTTCAACACTGATGTATTCAGACGGATCTTTTTCCCAACCCTGACAACGATTGACATTCGCGATCAGGAAGTCCAGAGCATCATAAACACCATCCAGATCTTCACCAGCAAAACCACCTTTCATGTAAGTGTATGTTCCCATACCCATAAATACAGCATCGTAGTCAGCCAGTAATTGGTCAATCGTCACATCTGTACCAATCTCAGTATTCAGACGGAATTCCACCCCCATACCGGTAAAAATTTCACGGCGGCGTTTCATCACATCTTTTTCCATCTTGAATTCTGGAATACCGAAAGTCAGCAACCCCCCAATTTCTGGACGTTTATCAAAGACCACAGGTTTTACCCCGTTACGCACCAAAATATCCGCACAGCCAAGTCCTGCAGGACCTGCCCCGATAATCGCGACTTTTTTATTGGTCCATTGCACATTGGACATATCTGGACGCCAGCCCAAAGCAAAGGCGGTATCATTGATATATTTTTCAGCATTACCAATAGTCACCGCACCGAAACCGTCGTTCAGGGTACACGCCCCTTCACACAGACGGTCCTGCGGACAGACACGACCACAAACTTCCGGCAAAGTATTGGTCTGATGACACAGTTCAGCCGCCTGGAACAAACGGCCTTCAGACACCAGTTTTAACCAGTTTGGAATGTAGTTATGTACCGGACATTTCCACTCACAGTACGGGTTACCACAGCCTAGGCAGCGATGCGTCTGATTGGCTGCAATTTCCGCGGTATAAGGCTTATAAATTTCCACAAATTCTGCTTTGCGGACATCAATCTCTTTTTTCTCTGGATCTTGGCGTGCGACATCCAGGAATTGAAAGTCATTATTCAGGCGTTCTGCCATGTCTCTCTCCGTGGGGAGATGTAAGGGGTTCACAGTTGCCTTACATCTCCCTATGTTTCTGCAGTAGTGGAATTATTGTGGATCAGCTTGAGTTGTTTTTAACAGCGTTTGCAAGTTGGCTGCTTTTGGTTTTACCAACCAGAACTTGCGGCTGTAGAAGTCAAACTCATGGCGGATCTTGTACGCCCAAGCACTACCCGTTTCTTTAATATGTTCATCCAGAATACGACCCAGGAAGGCTTTATGCTCTTCCATCGCTTCGGTGGAAATACGGTTCAGCTCAATCAGCTCGTGGTTATAATGATCAACGAAGTCATTATCCAGATCAAGTACATAAGCAAAACCACCAGTCATACCCGCACCGAAGTTATGTCCGACTTTACCCAGCACTGTCACAATACCGCCGGTCATATATTCACAGCAGTGATCACCTGCACCTTCAATCACGGCAAATGCACCCGAGTTACGCACCGCGAAACGCTCGCCCGCTGTACCCGCGGCATATAACTTACCGCCAGTCGCACCGTATAAACAGGTGTTCCCAATAATCGCGGTATTTTGGGTCTGGAATGGTGAACCTTTTGGCGGGAAGATCGAGATGCGACCGCCAGCCATGCCTTTACCGACATAATCATTGGCATCGCCTTCTAGGCTGATATGCAGACCACCGGCATTCCAGACACCTAGTGACTGGCCTGCAGTACCATTCAGGTGAACTTTCACCGGATGGGCTTCCATGCTCAGGTTGCCATAGCGTTTTGCAATTTCACCAGACAGACGTGCACCAATCGAACGGTCACAGTTACCGATCGTGAAGCTATATTCGCCGCCAGTTCCCGCTTCAATCGCAGGTAGAATTTCATCCACCATTTTTTCAGCCAGAATGCCTTTATCAAATGGTGCATTACCTTGAACCTGACAATACTGTGCTTTACCTTCTGCAGCAGGATGCGACTCAAGCAATTTGCTTAAATCAAGATGTGCATGCTTTGCAGTTTCACCTGGCAAGACTTCCAGCAGATCCGTACGGCCAATCAGGTCTTTCAGACTTGATACACCGAGTGCTGCCAGCCATTCACGGGTTTCTTCAGCAATAAAGGTGAAGAAGTTAATCAGCATTTGTGGCTCGCCAATATAATGCTCTTGACGTAAATGATCTTGTTGAGTCGCAACACCGGTTGCACAGTTATTCAAGTGGCAGATACGCAAGTATTTACAACCTAAGGCAATCATTGGGGTTGAACCAAAGCCGAAGCTTTCAGCACCGAGAATTGCTGCTTTTACGACATCCAGACCGGTTTTTAAACCGCCATCTGTCTGTACGCGAACTTTACCACGCAGGTCATTCACACGAAGGGCCTGATGCGCTTCAGAAAGACCCAGTTCCCACGGTGAACCTGCATGATGAATTGAAGAAAGTGGAGAAGCCGCTGTACCGCCATCATAACCAGAAATGGTAATGAAATCGGCATACGCTTTCGCTACACCCGCCGCAATCGTACCGACACCCGGTTCAGAAACCAGCTTAACTGACACCATCGCCTGTGGGTTAACCTGTTTTAAATCAAAGATCAACTGTGATAAATCTTCAATTGAATAGATGTCATGATGCGGAGGTGGCGAAATCAGGGTAACGCCCGGCACAGAGTAACGTAAACGTGCAATGAGACCATTCACTTTACCACCCGGCAACTGACCACCTTCACCTGGTTTTGCACCTTGCGCGACTTTAATCTGGAGAACTTCTGCTGATGTTAAATAAGCAGGCGTCACACCAAAACGGCCCGATGCAATTTGTTTGATTTTCGAGTTACGGATAGTACCGTAACGCGCTGGATCTTCACCGCCCTCACCCGAGTTTGAACGACCACCAATCGTATTCATGGCAATCGCAATCGCTTCGTGCGCTTCAGGTGACAGTGCACCCAAAGACATACCGGCAGAGTCAAAGCGAGGCAGGATCTCTTCCACAGATTCCACTTGTTCGACTGGAATCGAGTTGTCTGTTTTCAGTTTAAATAAGTCACGGATCGTTGCGATCGGACGGTTGTTCACCAATTCTGCATATTCTTTAAAATCTGCGTAGTTCCCAGAACGTACTGCTTTATGCAGTGAGTTGATCACATCCGGGTTAAAGGCATGATATTCCTTGCCAAAGACAAATTTCAGCAGGCCTCCCTGATCGATTGGCTTACGGTTTTTCCAGGCAATATCCGCCAACTGTTTCTGGTCATTTTCAAGATCAATAAAGGTTGCACCCTGAATACGGCTTGGTACGCCGATGAAGCATTTATCCACCACTTCATTAGATAAACCCACTGCTTCAAACAACTGACCACCACGATAAGAAGCAACCGTAGAAATCCCCATTTTCGAAAGAACTTTCAATAAGCCTTTCTCAATCCCCTTACGGAAATTGTTTTGTGCATAGATTGGGTCACCCAATAACTCGCCTTTGGCGACCAGATCATTGATCACGTCATAAGCCAGATATGGGTAGATGGCTGTTGCACCAAAGCCAAGGAGTACCGCAAATTGGTGTGGATCACGAGCAAAACCGGTTTCAATAATCAGGTTGGCATCAGTACGCAAACCTGTATTAATCAGGTGATGATGCACTGCACCAGTAATCATGAAAGCATTGGCAGGCAAGTAACCTTCACGGATTTTCTTGTCTGAAAGCACCAGTAAGGTTTTACCATCACGAATGGCTTGTGCAGATTCTTCACAAATACGCGCAATCGCTGCTTCCAGACCTTCGGTTTCAGCATAGTTCAAGTCAATATCTGCAATTTCATAACCGGCACGACCCAGCGTACGGATCTGATGCATTTTCGAATTAGAAAGTACAGGACTGGAAATGATCAAGCGGTCTGCATGCTCAGGCCCTTGCTCAAAGACGTTTTGTTCACGACCTAAACAGGTTTCCAGTGACATCACAATCGATTCACGTAGCGGATCGATCGGCGGGTTGGTCACCTGTGCAAACTGCTGGCGGAAATAATCCGACACATGGCGCACCTGACGAGACAATACTGCCATTGGGGTATCATCACCCATTGAGCCTACAGCTTCCTGACCGCTTTCAGCAATCTGACGCAACAACTGGTCACGCTCTTCAAAGGTCACCATGAACATTTTTTGTGCCGCTTTCAGGCCATTGCCTTTTAAGCCTTGATCACATAAATATTCTTCCAGCTCTGGACTGCCTTGCAAACGCACAGAATTTTCACGTAACCATTCACGGTATGGACGCATACGTTTCAGATGATTATTGACATCTTGCGTATCCAGTACCTTGCCAGTCTGCGTGTCGATGACCAGCATCTGGCCTGGGCCGACACGGCCTTTAGAAATCACATCTTCAGGTTGGTAACCCCATACGCCAATTTCAGACGCCAACGTGATATAGCCATTTTTGGTAATCACCCAACGCGCAGGACGCAGACCGTTGCGATCCAGCATACAGATCGCATGACGACCATCCTGAATCACCAGACCAGCCGGACCGTCCCAAGCTTCCATATGTTTTGAGTTGAATTCATAGAAAGCACGAAGATCAGCATCAAGTGTTTCCACGTTCTGCCAGGCAGGCGGAACCAGCATACGGAGTGCACGGAACAGATCCATGCCACCGCCAACCAGAATCTCCAGCATGTTATCCAGGCTTGAAGAATCTGAACCGGTACGGTTCACAATTGGATTCAGTTCAGTTAAACCCGGTAATAACGGATTTTCAAATTTTGGTACACGCGCCATGGCCCAGTTACGATTCGCAGTAATGGTATTGATTTCACCATTGTGTGCCAGGTAACGGAACGGTTGTGCCAAAGGCCAGCGTGGCAAGGTATTGGTCGAGAAGCGCTGATGGAAGACCACAATATGTGATTCCAAACGTGGATCAGCCAGATCTGTATAAAAATCTGCAATCGCTTCCGGCATCATCAAGCCTTTATAGCTGATCACCGTTGAACATAAGGTCGTGACGTAGAAAGATGTATCATTTACCAACAATTGCTCTGCACGACGGCGTGCCAGGAATAACTTACGGTTAAATTCAACCTCAGTCACACCCATTGGACAATTAACAATAATCTGTTCAAATGCCGGCATTGACCGCAACGCAATTTCACCCAACGCATCTACATTGGTCGGAATCACACGCCACGCCAAAACGATTAAACCTTCAGCTTCAATCTCTTTGTTTAAAACCTGTTTGGCATGCGCAGCGAGCGCCGGATCAAGATTTAGAAACACCGAACCCACAGCAAATACTTCACTCAAGGTGGTATCACTTAAGCGTTTCGCTTCTTCACGGAAGAATTTTTTCGGCATTGCTAAGAGCAGACCACAACCATCTCCCGTCTTGCCATCCGCGGCAATACCACCACGATGAGTCATACAACTCAAACTATGAATCGCGGTCTTGACGAGATCATGGCTAGCATCGCCCTGCATATGGGCAATTAAACCGAAACCACAGTTATCTTTAAACTCATCCGGTTGGTATAAACCTTGAGCGGGAGCTACATTGTTAGGCGATGGCATGTGCATAGCGTACCCTTCTTTCACGAAGCCTCAACAGGCTATTAAACAATCTAAATTTTTCTCTGCGCTGGCGTCTAATGGACTTTCGAAGACCGTCTTGGTAGAGCAAAAGCATTTTTCTTTATTTCTTCAGACTAGTCCTTTTTTAGACTAAATGCATAACAAATAAAGTTTATTCTGCTCATGAATAACATAAAAATCTGGAATAAATATGACATTCATACGGTGTCATCGAATCATTTTTCGCGCTAAAACAGGGAGATTAATTCAATTCATGCACCAATAAAGCAAATTCCATGCCAACAAACAGCGCATAAATTAAAACAATACAGATGACAAAGATTTAGCGCAGAACAGCATTCTAAGGGTTAATTTTAATGTGCATTTTTTGCACCAAAAGCGCCCATTTTTAATTCTGTAATTTTTTGGATGCGCTATTTTAGACCAGACTAATTAAATGGATCACTAATCTCGTTATTTTGAGGACGCGGATTACTGCCCTGAGCAGGTCGATTATTGTTATTTTGTGGTTGAGGTGTACCTTCTACAGCACTTTCAGATTTCTGTACATCAACTACATTTCCCGATGAATCACGGCGCACAATTGTGGTACTGGTAGTCGCAGCATCAGAGCTACGCGGCTTGGACTCAGTTTGGGTTTGCTGCTGTCTAAGTCGTACCGATTCATCTACTTTCGGCAAAGGCACATTTTTCAAACGAATTTCGTAAAGCTTTTGATTACTGGCCAACTCCTCTGAACCCAGATTATTGACCAGACTGACATATTGCTGCATTGCTACAACTTCAGGCTTGACTGAGGCCGGTAAATTTAACTTCAGTGTAGAGAGTGCCTGATTAGCTTGCGCCGCCGTCTTATATTGACCATATAACAATACATATTGTTCTGGCTGATTTTCACCCGAGATTCTTAAATAAATAAAAGGTTTACGATCGAACTGTTTCTTAAGAAAACTTTTTAAAATGGCTTCATTGGTCACACGAAATAATTCAATGGCGTGCTGGTTTTTCGCTTCATTGACAAATTTGGTACCGCGAAATTCCGGCTCATGACTGGCATTCACGACGGTACGCGTATTTAGGTCCAATGGTTTCACTTCCTGAAAAAGTGCACCAAGATGGGTCATTGTGGCTACTTTTTCCGGCTGAATCTGCAACTGAACTTCAGTTTCAGGCTTTTTTTCAATTTCGATGACATCATCTGAATCAGTCACCACCCAAAAGACTAAGGCAGCAAATAGGCAGCCTACTCCACAGACCAGCCAGAAATAATGCTGAATCTTTTGCCAAGGAGTATGTAATGCTGCCATAAAACTAAACCTATGCTTGACTGGCTAAAATTGCCTGTTTCATTAACTCGAGATCAAAGTCCCGGGTAATCACTGCTTCGCCTAATTGCTTTAATAACACCAGACGCAATTGTCCATTTAAGACTTTTTTGTCATGTGCCATATAGGCCAGAAAATCATCCAGAGGGATTTTAGGACAAACCACAGGAAGTTTGGCACGAGAAATGATTTTTTTTGTACGTTCTAAATCTTCTTGAGAAATCCAACCCATATGCTGTGACAGATCCGCAGCCATCACCATACCGGTGGCAACAGCCTCGCCATGTAGCCAGACACCATACCCCATGTAGGATTCAATCGCATGACCAAAGGTATGACCTAAATTAAGTAAAGCACGTTCCCCTTGCTCTTTCTCATCATTGGCTACGATCCGTGCCTTATGCGCACAGGAACGATAAACGGCTTCAGCCAATAATTTCTCATCACGAGCGACCAGAGCATCCATCTTTTCTTCAAGCCAGACCAGAAATGACTCATCGCCTAGCAGCGCATATTTAATCACTTCAGCCAAACCTGCTGAAAGTTCGCGGTCCGGCAAAGTAACAAGCTGCGACATATCCGCCAGCACCACCTGCGGCTGCTGGAAAGCGCCAATCATATTTTTACCCAGAGGGTGATTAATCCCGGTTTTTCCACCAACACTTGAATCTACTTGCGACAGCAAAGTCGTCGGTACTTGGATAAAGTATACACCGCGCTGGAAACAGGCCGAAGCAAACCCGGCCATATCTCCAATAACACCACCACCCAGCGCAAGCACAGTACAGTCCCTGTTAAAACCGGCTTCAAGCAGTGCATCAAAAATCAGATTCAGATGCGGACTATCCTTATATTTTTCACCATCAGGCAAAATACAGGTCGCAACACGTTTGTCCAGAGCTTCAATTGCAGTTTGATAACGCTGCAAATAAAGTGGTGCAACCGTAGTATTGCTCACAATCATCACTTGCTTGCCCTGAATATAGGGAGCCAATAAGGCCTGTGGATCCAGATCGCTCCCGATAAAAATAGGGTAACGACGTTCTCCGAGTTCTACATATAAGGTTTGCATGCTTGATTAACCACTTTATTCAATGAACTTAGTTTTTGGAAGTAATGAGATTGAGAATCCGCTGCGCCAGATCACGCGCAGCACCCTGATTGGTCTCAATAATATGATGTGCCACTTCCCGATACAAGGGATCACGGACTGCCAATAAATCACGTAACTTTTGTTCCGGATTTTCGACTTGAAGGAGTGGACGGTTTTTATCGCGATAGGTACGTTGCAGTTGAATTTCAACCGGCGTATAAAGATAAACAACGATTCCGCGCTGTTTCAGATAATCCCGATTTAAGGTCTGAGTAATGGCACCACCGCCAGTGGCTAAAACCAGATGGGGACGTGAGGTAAGGTCATTAATGACAGCAGTTTCACGGTCACGAAAACCCTGCTCCCCTTCTTTTTCAAAAATCCAGGGAATGGTCGCACCTGTTTTACGTTCAATTTCATGATCACTGTCTAGAAACTCACGTCCTAACAATTCTGCGAGATGTCGTCCTACTGTTGTTTTACCGGCCCCCATCGGCCCTACCAAATAAATATTTGGTAGGGTTTCAAACTCTTTGCTTGGCAAGGAGTCACCTATTTGTTTTGTTAAATTCAAAATATATTAATGATTTCTTGAAACACTGTCATTAACAATTCGAGGTGTAACGAAAATCAGGAGCTCACGCTTGTTATCGGATTTTACATCTTTACGGAATAAACGACCTAAATAAGGAATATCCCCCAAGAATGGTACTTTAGTTTGGTTATTCAAGGTCTCTTGTTCAAAGATACCACCAAGCACTACTGTTTCACCATTTTCAACCAAGACGTTCGTATTTAACCGATTCTTATTTAAATAATATTCACCCATCGGTGTTACACCCGCAATACTGTCACTAGAAATATCCAATGACATTTGTACTTTACCATCTGGTGTAATACTTGGGGTTACATCTAGTTTAAGTACCACATCTTTAAATTCTGTCGTTGCTGTTGCATTAGCACCACTGCCCTCAGTTGATTGATATGGAACTTCCACTCCAGATTCAACAGTTGCTTTTTGTTTGTCCGCAGTCAGTACTTTTGGTGTAGAAATGACTTCACCATAACCATCTGCTTGTAACGCTGATAATTCAAGATCGAGCATAAAATCGGATAAACTAATTAAACCAAAAGCAATACGACCTGCTGCATTCTCTACCCCTAAATCAACATTTAAATTATCTGGACGCTGAATCTCATACGTTGGTATTCCTGTAGTGCTATTGATCTCAGGTGTTCTTAAATCCCAAAGTGTGGTATCACTACCACCAACGAGTAAATGATCATTGTTAGTAATACCTTGAGATAAAATCCCCCATTTCACACCCATTTCTTTCGCAAATTCAGTAGATGCACGCACAATACGCGCTTCAACCATTACTTGTTTCACCTGCACATCGAGTAAGTCCACCATATTACGGATTTTATCAATAAATGGCTGGGTGTCATTCACAATTAATGTGTTAGTACGTGCATCGATAGACACAGAACCACGGGAACTTAATAAACTTTCTTTATCTTCATTATTCGTAGTATTAGAAGAATTATTTGATGAATTATTTGAATTTTGTGCAGATTTATTCTGCGTAATTAGTTTTTCGATATCAGCAGCTTGTGCATAACTCAACTGCATATATTCAGTTTGAATAGGCGCAAGTGCGACACTCTGCTTAATAGCCTTAGCTTCTTCCTCTTCAGCCTTAATAAGTTCTGCAACCGGTGCAATCCAGATCACATTACCGTTACGGCGTTTATCCAGATTTTTGGTTTTCAGTACGATATCCAGCGCCTGATCCCATGGCACTTCTTTTAAGCGCAAAGTAATATTGCCTTGTACACTGTCTGCGGCCACCATATTGATATCGGTAAAATCGGCCAAGAGCTGTAAAACACGACGGACTTCAATATCCTGGAAATCTAAAGAAATTTTCTTACCCGAATAAGCAACTGTTTTAGGACGTAATGGGCTCTTGGCTTCCGGACGTTTCAAACTGATGGTCAGCTTGTTATCAGTCTGGTAAGCCATATATTCATAACTTTCCGCAGACTGAATCGTAATCACGCCAGAACCATTTTGATTCACGGCATCGACACTGGAAACTGGTGTAGCAAAATCATTTACATTTAGACGACGGGTCAAATGAGCCGGAATCTTGGAACCTAAAGTGCGCACAATAACCTTGGTACCCTGCTGCTGTACATCAACAGGAGTATTATTTCCTAGCAGATCAATAACGACCTGGCCTTCACCTTGCGCACCGCGCTGGAAACCAATATTACTGATACCCTGAGCTGACTGTTGCTGCACAGGTTGAGCTATGGCTACAGGAGTTGCCGAGTTAATTTTAAGAATAAAGGTATTACCTTCCACGCGAGTCGTAAAGGCTCCTGCCTCGGTCAAGTTTACCGTCAGACGTGCCCGCTGAGCATCCGAAGTGACATCCACTGAACTGGCTTCACGTGTTGCCACCGGAATACTGCTTTGTTTTAAATTCTGTTGTGCCTTGTCAAAGTCCAGAATCAAACGTGACGGTGATTCTAATTGGTAGGCCTGTGGTTGTGGTGGCAAACCATTGAACATCACCCGAATCTCAGTTCCTTGTCCAGGAAGCTGCATGGGTACTACATTGGTCATTGAAACCTGTGCACTAGCCGCTTGCATCACCGCAATCGCAACAGCACCCATGGAAAACTGACGAAACACACGATTCATTGTATTAACATCCCCAAAAATAAATTCTTTAATACTCTTATTCATTGTTATTCCTTTAAAACTTATGGCGCCGGCCCGATAAGAACCAAACTTCGCGGACGTTCCACATATCCCTCACGGCCATCTGGAATAATCTCAATCAAATCGATTTGTGTTGGTGTAATTCCAACCACACGACCATGATTAAGTCCCATATAGCTACCACGTTGAATCCGCTCAACCTCACCATCAGGCGTCTGGATTAAAGCCAGAATTTGTCCTGCCTGATTGCGCATACTGCCTTTCATGGTCAATGTTTCGAGCGGATAACTTTCTAGCGGTTGCAGTTGACGTGATAGGTTTGGATAAACCCGTTTCCCCGCCATAATTTTCAGTTCAGCAGCCAGAGAGCTTGGTAAAAAAGGGCTTTTGATCTGATGTGCTGCATAGTTGAAGGTTTCAACTGGCATAAAATCAGGAGCCGGTTCAATTGGCAAAGGTGGCTGATTACGAATATTAGCCATTTCCTGATTGACTGCATCAATGCGTGAATCGCATCCCAACAATAAAAACCCAAGTGTTAAAGCTGAAGTAATTTTAATGTTCTTCATTACTGCGCCCCCTGAGTAGTGCTATTAGCTTCAGGCTGTGCTGCAGCACCTTCAGCATTACCGACATAACGGTAAGTTTTGGCTTTTACCACATAATCAATGACTGGAATTTCAGATTTTTTCTCTTTATTTTCAGTACCGGTAATGGTGAAATCATGCAGCGTTACAATACGCGACAAGCCGGCAATACTGCTGACAAAAGAGCCAAAAGCGTGATAATCCCCAGTCGCTTCAATTGCAATCGGCTGTTCAATAAAGAACTCTTGTTTAATTTCAGGCTCTAGACGAATATTTTTAAACTTCAGGCCTGAATTCACACCGCTCAGGTTAATATCTTCAACCAGACCCGGAATCTCAGTTTCTTTCGGTAACTGTTCTAACTGCTGGTTAAAACGGGCTTCCATTTCCTGAAGCTGGATTTGATATTGTTGTAAGTTGCGTAATTTGGATTCTTTTTCACGGAATTCATTCAGCAGGTTTTGTTCCTGGGTACTGGCTTGTGAAATCGATTCAATCGTGCTTCTGATCATAACGAAGTAAATCACCGCAAATGCCAGCGCAGCAATAAAAATCCAGCAAGTAATTTTGACCGATAAAGGCCAGCTACCATAGTTATTTGGATCTAATGTATTGAATTGCTGAAAAAACTTTTCAACAGTCATTTTGTTTTTGGGTACAGCGACGACATCCTGGCTGAACTCATCGAATTCTTCATTACTCATGATGATGCCCCCGTAGTTGTAGCGACTGCTTGTTGTTCTTCGTTAAGTACTGGCTGAGCGATCTGATCCAGATCTACCGTCACGGTAAAACTACCATAGGACTCTTCCACACGTGGAATAATAGAGCTCGGTGCCTTTTCTTTTGCTTCTTCAGCCACCAGGAAAGCGTTCATAAAGGCATTTCGATACCAAGATGAAGCCTCCAGATTACGGAGCAGTTCTGCGACCGTATTTGGACTTTCAGCCCGACCTTCAATGGTAAACTTATCGCCAATACGCTGGAATTTGGTGATATACATATTGCTTGGGGTCACCCGTACAATTTCATCAATCAAATGCACCGCAATCGGACGCTGGGTTTGTAGGCCCTGAATCAGCTTCATCCGTTCAACAATAGCATTACGCTGTTCTTGCAAACCTTCAAGCGCCTTTAACTGCACATCCAGATTCTGGTTAGTACTTTGAATCAGCTGATTGGCCTGCTCCTGATCTTGAAGCTTGTGATCATAATAAAACCAGGTTGAACCCGCTGCCGCTAATCCCAAGAAAAGCGCCCCCACGCAGATTGCCACGAATTCATTATTTCTTTTAATTCTTAGCTCATCACGCCAAGGAAGTAAGTTAATTCTTGCCATTAATCAAAACTCCTTAATGCCAAACCGCATGCAACCATGAGTGATGACGCGTCATTTTCAATTTTTTTAATATCAATTTGAGGAGAAAAGCCCATTTGCAAAAATGGATTCGCGATCGTGACACGGTAACCGAGTTTTTGTTGTAATAATTTTGCCAGACCTGGAATATTGGCATTCCCGCCGGCCAGTAAAATATGGTCAATCTCATTAAACTGAGAAGATGAAAAGAAGAATTGTAATGAACGGGCTGCCTGTTGTACCACGGCATCCAAGAAGGGTTCTAGGACTTCAATATCATAATCATCCGGCAAGGCACGGGTTTTTTTAGCACGTCCAGCTTCTTCAAAGGATAATCCATAACGATTCTGAATTTCCTGAGTTAATTGCTTGCCGCCAAACACCTGCTCACGGGTATAAATAATCTTGTTGTTCTGCATCACTGACAAGGTCGTCATACTATGACCAATGTCTAAGATACCAACCGTATTGACCCCCATCGGTAAGGTATCCGAAAATACTTTAAAGGCATTTTCCAGCGCAAAACTTTCTACATCTGCAATCTTGGGCGTCAGACTGCTAATCTCTAAAACTTCAGAACGTGCTTCGACATTTTCAATTCGGGTAGCGACCAGCAGTACGTTGACCCGGTTCGGATTGGAAAGACGGTCTGGCAGAACTTCAAAATCCAGACTTGCTTCATCGAGTGGGAAAGGAATGTATTGTTCCGCATCTTCACGAATCTGAACTTCACGTTCGTCATCCGACATGTCTGCATCCATCTCAATGATTTTGGTGATGGCCATTGAAGTAGGAATCGCAAAAGCGGCCTGATTCGACTGGGTATTACCCAAATTGATTGCACGCCCAAGGGCATCAGCGACTGCTTCTGGGTTTAAGATGTTTTTTTCAACAACACTGTTTTCCGATAATGGGATCAAAGCATAGCTCTCTACCCAGTAACGGCCACTTTTTACAGAAAGTTCTAAAACCTTAACAGAAGTCGAACTAATATCGACTCCTATTAACCCCTTATTTGGTTTACGATATAACCTGCGCACAATACACTTCCTATTATTTTTTTGTCCCCAATTCAATCTAACTTACCAATTGGTCCAGTCTATAATTTTATATAGATACAATAACTCATCTAACAATATGGATATCGACAGGATATACTGACCGGTAATTAGTTCGCCATTAGCTCTTATTAAAACTTACTTGTTATGAAAAAGCTATCTTGTTCAGGCCTTGTTCATCCATTTTTTTTGATCATTATCATTATACTGATCTCAATTCCGATGGGTTTCTATGGCATGTATCTCTATATTGCCCCATCTTTGCCTGAAATGTCTACGCTTAAAAAGGCCCCTTTATTAAAGCCTTTACAAGTATTTAGTTCAGATAATGAATTAATTGCCGAATATGGAGGCAAGCTTTCTGTTCCCGTGAAATATGAACAAATTCCACCCGAGTTTATTCATGCTTTCCTCGCCGCTGAAGATTCCAGCTTTTTTGAGCATAGCGGGATCAGCTTTAAAAGCTTGGGACGCGCACTCAGTGAGACGGTGACCGGATCGGATGTACAGACCGGTGGTTCGACCATTACCATGCAAGTGGCAAAAAACTATTACCTTAGTCCTGAACGGACGCTGAAGCGCAAACTGACGGAAATTTTTCTGGCCCGTAAAATTGAGCAAAACTTAACTAAAGAAGAAATTCTGACCTTGTATGTCAATAAAATTTTCTTGGGAAAAAATGCTTACGGCATCGCAGCAGCAGCTAAAATTTACTATAACAAGAGCTTAGAAGAGCTTTCAATTGCACAAATGGCCATGATCTCTGGCCTACCTAAAGCACCTTCTCGATATAATCCGGTCGCCAATCCCAAGCGCGCCCTGGAACGTCGTAACTGGATTCTGGGCCGTATGCTGCAACTGGGCTATTTAAATCAGAGCCAGTATCAGCAAGCCATTGCTGAACCGGTAAATTTAGATATGCCTGACCGGAGTACCCGAAACAAATTCCCGTATGTCGGTGAAATGGTACGCTCTGAACTGGTACAAAATTTTGGTGAACAGGCGGTAGATTCCGGCTATAAAGTCTATACCACTATTCATAGTGAACGTCAGGCCTATGCGGAGCAAGCGGTACAAGAAGGCTTAGAGGCTTATGACCGTCGACATGGCTGGCGTGGTGCTGAAGCACATGATCAACCCCTCGACAAGTTCCGTGCCTATGCCAACACCTATCCTGCGCAAGTAACTCAGGTGGGTAATTCTAGTTTTGAAGCACTCATGCAGGACGGAAGCAGCGTGACTGTTCCCTGGTCAGGTATGTCCTGGGCACGTCGCTTTCGTAACGTCAACAGTGTAGGTGGCGCACCGAGCAAAGCGTCCGAAATTGTCAAAGTCAAAGACATTGTTCGTTTAAGACCCAATGAAAATAAAACCTCTTGGTCATTGGTGCAGATCCCCAATGTGCAAGGACAATTGATTGCCATCAATCCCAATAATGGTGCGATTGAGGCTATTGTCGGGGGATATAATTTTTATCAATCGAAATTTAACCGTGCAACCCAAGGCTGGCGTCAACCTGGTTCTACGATTAAGCCTTTTGTTTACGCACTGGCTTTAGAGCGTGGCATGACACCACATACCATGGTCAATGATGCACCCATTACCATTGGCAAATGGACGCCACGTAACTCGGATGGCCGTTATCTTGGTATGATTCCGCTACGTCGCGCACTTTATCTGTCACGTAATACAGTCTCAGTGCGCTTATTACAAGCCGTCGGGATTGAACGTACACGTCAGTTATTTATGGATTTTGGTTTACAAGACAGTCAGATTCCACGTAACTATACCATTGCCTTAGGTACCCCGCAGGTCCTCCCGATTCAGATGGCGACTGGCTATGCCACCTTTGCCAATGGCGGTTACCGAATCCAGCCGCACTTTATTACCCGCATTGAAGATGCTTATGGCAATACCATCTTTGAAGCCAAGCCTGAATATGCCTGTATTTCATGTATTAATGAAAAAGAAGAAACAGTTCAAGCCACTGACCCTATTACCGCAGATGACGAAGCAATTGCAATTAACAATACAACTTTAGAGCAAAAACAGCCTGCACCTAAAGTCTCTGCCGAAGACAGTAATTATCGTCAGGCACAGCGTATTTTAAAATCCAGCTCTGCCTATGACATGGCCAACATTTTGCGTGATGTGATTCAGCATGGTACTGGCCGGGCTGCATTAAGAATTGGTCGTGGTGATATCGGCGGGAAGACCGGTACCACGAACGATGCCAAAGACGCCTGGTTTGCAGGTTTCAATGGTAAGTTAGTCACTGTGACCTGGGTAGGCTTTGACCAGCCGACCACCTTAGGTCGTCGTGAATATGGTGGTGTGGCAGCTCTACCGATCTGGACCGATTTTATGGGCAAGGCATTAAAAGGCCAGCCGGAAGCATGGGTACGTTTAGACCGCAATGCTAAGGCACCGGTGAATCGCAACAAGGCGGTTCAGGCTGATGAGCAGCAGAATGATCCGTCTTCTCCGCCTCTGGCGACAGCGCTTTACCGTCCTGCACCTGTGGTCGTCCCGAAACGCACAGAAACTGACTTTGAGGATCTACCAGATCAACCGATTCGTTTACCAGATGATGAAAGTTCTGCACCACAAGAACAGCCTCTTCAGCCGAACCGGGTAGATTCTCTGGAAAATCTGATTGAAGAAGTCCAGTAATCTGACTGATATAAAAAAGCCCTCAGTTGAGGGCTTTTTTATATGCATTTTTTATTTTTTCTGGAACAGGTAAATCTGATATTGCGCCATCAATTTAAACTGATCCTGCTGTTCGAGTGCTAAACGGTGTTCCGGCTTGGCCTTATAAGCATATGGCGTCATCGCAATCAGGTTTTTTAAATCTGCCTGTGGTAAAACCATTGGGGCGTCAATCACCTGCTCACTAATCAAGTTAAACTCATCTTGCAACTGCTCCACAAACTTCTGCGGCTCGTGTGGTTTCACTTCCTCAAATAAAGCCTCACGCATGGCATATAAATGTTGTGGTGCCGGCGTCACTACCATCAAATAAGATTTTGGTTTTAGGACTCGTAGGATTTCCTGTTTGGGAATCGGACTAAACAAGCTGGTGCAGAGATCAATTGATTCATTCAGTACTGGCAAGGTTGCCCCGGTTCCCACGACCCAAGTAATATCTTTATTCAGTTTGGCAGCCACCTGAACTGCATTTTTGGCAATATCGACCCCCACACATTGCAGCACTTCGGCCTGCATGGCATTGGTGTAATAGCCTTCCCCACAACCAATATCCAAAAGGTTCTCAATCCGCAACTTGCGAATCTTTTCCACGACAGCCTGTTGCAAAGGCGCATAATAACCTGCGCTGAGAAATGCGCGACGTGCCTGCACAGACTCAGGCGTATCTCCCGGGTTTTTGCTGTGCTTGTGCTGAACCACATGCAGGTTCACATAGCCTTGTTTGGCGACATCGTAACTATGATGATTCTCACAGCGCCATGTTCTTTCATTTAAGCTCAACTGCTGGCGACAGACTGGGCACATGAGTAAATTCATCATTTTCTCCAAAACAAAAAAGCCGGCATGCGCCGACTTTTTCTCATGCATTTCTTAACGCAATTTTAAGGTCATTAGACCCAAAACTACCAGCATAATCGTAATAATCCAGAAACGGATCACCACTTGGGTTTCACGCCAGCCTTTCTTTTCATAATGATGATGTAGCGGCGCCATCAGGAATACACGCTTATTGCGCATTCTTAATGAACCAATCTGCAGGAAGACTGAAACCGCTTCCACCACAAAGACACCGGCCATAATCGCAAATACGATTTCCTGACGAACCATGACGGCAATCGTACCCAGCATCGCACCAAGAGATAAAGCACCGACATCACCCATAAATACTTGAGCCGGATGGGCATTATACCAAAGGAAAGCCAGACCTGCTCCGATCATGGCAGCACAGACCACCACCAGTTCAGACGAATATTTCACATAAGGAATATGCAGATAATTGGCAAAGCGCACATCACCGGCCAGATAGGCAAATACGCCCAGACCCGTAGCAACCAGCACGATTGGCATAATCGCCAGACCATCCAGACCATCAGTCAAGTTCACGGCATTGGATGCGCCATTAATCACGAAGTAAGTGAAAATAATGAAGCCAATACCCAACGGGATCATCGACAATGGAATGCTTAGGTCTTTAAAGAATGGAATCAGCAGATCCAGCATATTCGCGGTATGCACCGGATTGGTCTGTTGCTGTGCAATGACATACAAAGCAATACCAGCACCCAAAGAACCAACTGAAGTCCAGAAGAATTTTTTCTTCGCAGGCAAACCCGCATTGTCTTTATAACGGATTTTAATCCAGTCATCGGCCCAGCCAACGGCACCGAAAATCACCATCACACCCAGCACAATCCAGACATAAGGATTGGAAAGATCTGCCCAGAGTAGAGTTGAGATACCAATCGAAAGCAGGATCAGCACCCCGCCCATGGTCGGCGTGCCCATTTTCTTAGCATGGTTTTCAGGGGCATACGAGCTGACTGCCTGACCATATTTCAGCGCCTGAAGCTTGCGAATCATTACAGGACCGAGCACCAGACCGATGGTCAATGCCGTCAAGACACTGAGCAAAGCACGTAAAGTTAAATAACGAACCACCTGAAACGTGCTGTCAAAGCCCGCCAAATGTTCAAAGAGCCATAACAGCATTTAGAGTTTCTCCATCAATGCAGCCATCAATGTTTCCATATGGGTAAAACGCGACCCTTTAAACAGGAATGACATCGGCTGAGGTTGATGTGTTTCAATCAAACGAATTAAAAACGGTAATGCCTGCTCCTGATTCAGGAAAGCCTGCATTTTTTTACCATATTGTGTACTACGAGCACCTTCTTGTGCGGCAGGCGCAAATTCACCTACAGCCACCACAAAATTAATGCCTTTCACCGAGACCAGATCCCGACCGAGCTTGTAATGCTCGATTGCGGCAGATGAACCGAGTTCACCAATATCGCCGGTGACCATCACCCGGATGCCCTGCTGCTGCGCCAGAACTTCAGCCGCTGCACGCATCGAACCCGGATTGGCATTGTAGGTGTCGTCAATAAATAAATAGTCTTTGTACGGAATAAAGTTCAGACGACCTTTCGCACCCACGGCCTGTTCCAGACCGGCCACGATATCATCCAGACCAATACCGATCGCCAGGGCAAAAGCTGCTGCTGCGGTCGCATTTTCAACATTATGCTCACCGGCAAACGGCAACTGAACTGTTTTGGAGCCTTGTGCTGTATTCAGGGTAAAGCTTGAAGATTGAGCTTCAAGTACTACATCGCTGGCATAGACTTCACCACCAGCACCAAAACTTAAGCTTTTTTCAGTTCTTACTGCGGCACGAATGACTTCAGCAAAATCATCTGCAGCAGGAATAATTGAGGTTTCAGAGATATGCGCATAAATCTCGGATTTCGCGCGGCAAATCCCGTCACGACCGCCAAATTCACCTAAATGCGCAGTCCCGATATTAATGATCCCCGCCACATGCGGCTGCACCATTTTTGAAGTGTAATCAATTTCACCCTGATGACTTGCACCGAGCTCCATGACTGCATATTGATGTTCAGGACGTAGCTCCAGCAACATTACCGGCACACCAAGGTCATTATTCAAATTACCACGTGTCACCAAGGTCGGTGCCAGACGCGACAGAATGCTTCCCAGCATTTCTTTAGTCGTGGTCTTGCCACTACTGCCGGTCAAGGCAATGACTTTGAGTTGAGGATTCTGCTGACGGCGATAAGCACCTAACTGTCCAAGTGCCAGACGGGTATCTTCTACCACCAACTGGCAAATATCAGCATCCACCGGACGGCTGACAATGGCAATTTCACAACCTTGAGCCGCCACTTGCGCAATAAAGTCATGCGCGTCAAAACGCTCTCCTTTCAGCGCCAGAAAAGCATCACCTGCTTCTGCATCACGTGAATCAGTCAAAATCCGCTTGATCTGACCTGCAGGCTTTTTATCATTCAACCAGTAGCCTTGAGTAGCCTGCTGTAATTGTTCTATGCTCCACGGCTCCAGCGCCGCAGTACTTGTTGTTGAGGTATGCATATCTGAATCCTAATGCGCTGAATAGGCTGAATCTGTGTTGCAATGCTGAGCATCAATCGCAGCTTGCACTTCGATCACGTCATCAAACCAGTGACGTACGCCATCAATTTCCTGATAATTTTCGTGCCCCTTCCCTGCAATCACGACAATATCACCCGCCTGTGCGTGTTTAACCGCAAACTTGATCGCTTCACGACGGTCATGAATTTCATGATAGATTTTGCCGGAAAAGTCGATATCATTTTTCATATCAGCAAAAATTTGTGCCGGATCTTCGGTTCTTGGGTTATCAGAAGTGAGTACTGCGATATCTGAACCCTCCAATGCTGCCAGAGTCATCAGTGGACGTTTACCACGGTCACGGTCGCCACCACAGCCGAAGACTGCCCAGAGATTTTGTGAAACATGACGTTTCAAGGTCACCAGAACCTGAGTCAGGGCATCCGGGGTATGGGCATAATCCACCACAAACAGGCGCTCTCCATCACGCAGCACCTGCATCCGACCGGGCGCACCTTTGAGCTGTGGTACAGACGCAATCAAACTGTTCAGGTCAAACCCAGCCTGCTCCACCATAATCAGACTGGCGACCAGATTTTCAATATTGAAATGGCCCAGCAATGGACTGTTAACCATATATTCAGCAGAAGCAGTTTTTAGTTTAAAGGTCGCACCTGAAATGCTGTACTGAATATCCTGAACCTGATAATCCGCTTTTTGCTTGGTGGAATAAGTCAAAATTTTAGGCTGTGCCGGATTAGTTTGTGCAGCATCCAGCATGATCTGTGCATGTTCATCATCGATATTGATGACAGCCACTTTTAACGATTCAAAACGGAATAAACCTGACTTTGCTTCTGCATAAGCTTGTAACGTACCGTGATAATCCAGATGATCACGACTCAAATTGCTGTAACCCGCAATCTCGATATCACAACCATTCAAGCGGCCTTGTTCCAGACCATGCGAACTGGCTTCAATCGAGGCAAATTCTGCACCGGCCTGTGCATAGCCATGCAAGGCATTTTGCAGTTGCAAGGCATCCAGGGTGGTATGCGACGATGCTTCCAGATTTGGCAAAATCCCATTACCTGTGGTACCCATCACTGCACAAGCTTTGCCTTGCAGCATGATGAATTCAGCCACCAAGCGAGAAATCGTGGTTTTACCATTGGTGCCGGTGACTGCAAGAATACGCGCAGCCGTAACGGGTTGGGTTGCTTGTAAATACTGCTTTTGCCATTGCCCCATTAGATGACGTACATCTGTCACCACCAAATTGGGAGATACATCCAGTTCAGTTTCTGAAATCACGGCCAATGCACCGTGCTCTAAAGCTTTCTGGGCGAATTGCACGGTTTTTTCTGACTGTGACAGGCTGGTCAGGGCAATAAAAATTTGTCCCGGTTTAACTTTACGACTATCCAGCTCGAAGCCCTGAAAGGATTGCTTCATCCAGTCAGCGACATCGTGAGGGGTGTAGAGATCTTGAAATGTAATAGACATTGATCACCTATTTACTGGACTTTGGGAGGTTCTAAAGGTTTGTCCAGAGGGACATTCAGCAGACGCAAGGATTCCTGCATCACGCGGGCAAAGACTGGTGCAGATACCGTACCGCCATAGTAGGTGCCTTGTGGATTTTCTACCACCACCACCATGGCGATCCGTGGATCACTGACTGGTGCCACGCCGGCAAATAATGCACGGTATTCATTGGTCGAATAACCTTTACGGTCGGCACGCAATTTATGTGCAGTACCGGTTTTACCGGCTACGCGATAACCTGGGATGGTAGCGCGAGTCGCCGTACCACCTGGCAAGGTTGCGGTTTCCATCATCAGCAGGACCTGATCGGCAATATTGGCATCAATCATCTGCTCACCCTGCGGCTGTTCTTCCAGCTTGTACAGGCTCAGCGGCATTTTCACGCCTTTATTGGCCAGCATGGCATAGGCATCAGCTAGCTGAAGTACCGTCGCGTTCAGACCATAACCATAGGACATAGTCGCCACTTCTGATACATTCCATTTGCTTGGTGGAAGAATCAAACCGGCACTTTCACCCGGGAATTTCACCGCTGAACGCTGACCAAAACCCAGACGTTTATAGAAGGTTGGTAAGGTTTCATACGGCAACGATAAGGCCAGTTTTGCCACACCAACGTTAGAGGATTTCTGTAGAATGCCGCCGAGTGTCAACTGACCATAGTTATGCGTATCACGAATGGTATGATTACCAACCCGCATACTGCCCGGTGTGGTATTCACGACTGAATTCGCCGTATATTTGCCACTTTCCAAGGCCATCGCTACAGTGAGCGGCTTCATGGTCGAGCCCGGCTCGAAAGAATCGACTGCACCGCGGTTACGCATGGCATCCTTATTGAGCAGGCTGTTTTTATCATTCGGGTTATAGGATGGCCATGATGACAGCGCCAGAATTTCACCGGTTTTGACATCTACCGCAATCGCAGTCGCTGAACGGGCATTATTGGCAACTCCGGCCGCAGTCAGCTCACGGTACATGATATATTGCAGACGCGAGTCGATACTTAAGGTAATATTTTCGCCCGGTTCAACTTCTTTAATCACTTCCGGTTCTTTGACCCGGTTACCTTTTTTATCGCGAATGATCTGCTGTTCGCCATCCTTTCCGGAAAGACGGCTATTCAGCTGCATTTCCAGACCTTCAATGCCGCTGCCTTCGCTATTGGTCAGGCCAATAATCTGAGAGTTCGGCTGTGGCTGCGGATAATAGCGCTTATAGTTTTTCTCGGTATATACGCCCTGAAAATTACGCTTCATGATCAGTTCGGCCTGTTGTGGCGGAACTTCTTTTTTCAGGATCAGATAACGTGAACGCGGACGTTCTTGCATTTTTTTGCGCAATTCTGCCCGATCCATACCGACTGCATCCGCCAGCTCATCCAGATTCAGGTTTTTATCCGGTAACTGACGTTTCAGTTTACGGCTATTCGGCTCTTTTTCCAGCGCCAGCATGGTTTCATCATAAAGTTTTTTATTGTCAAAATAATCACGTGGATCAATCACAATTTTCATGATTGGGGTACTGATCGCCAATGGAATGCCATTACGATCATAAATTACGCCACGCATCGCCTTGATGGTATTGGTTCTTAAAATATTGGCATTGGCTTTATTTTGCAAAAAATCTTTATTAATAATCTGTACATAGAAAGCACGGCAAATCAGTGTCACGAAACACAGCAGCACCACCGCCCACATGATGTAAAAACGATTGATATAAACATTTGAGGCATTTTTGTCGGTGACCGATTGTTTTTTACGTACCGGTTGCTTCTTTCTCTTGTCTACCATGTCGGAACGCTAGCCTTATTTTTTCTCATCTGAAGTTTGTGGTAAGGAAATCACGACACTTTGTGAAACCGGAGGTGAATACATACGCAGCTGTGTCACTGCACGCGTACCGATCTGTGCCGTCGCGCCAAAAGTTTGCTGCTCAATCAGCAAACGCCCCCACTCTGCATTCAGGTCATCCCTTTCACGCAGATAGGTACTCAGCTTTCTGTTATCCTGACGGTATTCAAATACCTGAAATACCACAAATACTGCACTGATGAAGACCATCAGTATCAGCATGAGATAGATTGTAACTTTTTTCAGCCACAATTTTTCTGTTTTTTTATCAACCACTTCCGTTTTCATGATCTGCCTATTAAGCTAAACGTTCTGCTACCCGGAGCCATGCGCTACGTGAACGAGGATTGGCTTTGACCTCCTCATCACTGGCTTTAACACGAGAAACTTTCTTTAAACGTCGCGTATCTTTCTGTTGTTGTGGCATTCCCCAGCCTGAATCCTCTTCAAGCGTTGACTCTTTTTGAATAAATTGTTTAATCAAACGGTCTTCCAGTGAATGGAAGCTAATCACCGCCAAACGTGCTTCAGGTTTCAAGATTTCAACGGCCTGAGGCAAGAAGATTTCAATATCTTCTAATTCCTTATTAATAGCAATACGAATCGCCTGGAAAGTACGGGTCGCAGCATGCTTATTTTTTTCCCATTTCGGGTGTGCTACTTTTACAATCTCAGCCAGCTTTGCCGTGGTATCAATATATCCAGCAGCTTTAATCGCTTTGGCAATACGGCGACTATAACGCTCTTCACCATATTTAAAAATGATATTCGCCAACGCTTCTTCTTCAATCTGGGTCAGCCATTCTGCTGCAGTTGGACCTTGCGAGTTATCCATGCGCATATCCAGCGGGCCATCTTTCATAAAACTGAAACCACGTTCAGCCTGATCCAGCTGCGGTGAAGAAACACCAAGATCCGCCATCACCCCATCAACCTGTTCAATGCCCAGTTCAGCCAAGGCATCTTTCAGATCAGCAAAGCTGGCATGGATAATTTTAAAACGTGAATCTTCTTGTTCGAGTTCAGCTGCTACAGCCAGTGCTTGTGGATCTTTATCAAAGGCATAGACGCGTGCATTTTCATCTAATTTGGACAGCAATAAACGCGTATGTCCACCACGGCCAAAGGTCCCATCCACATAAGTTCCCGTATTGCGACCCGCCAACAAGGCATCAATCGTTTCGTGAAGTAATACAGAAATATGTGACATAAAAACTCAATCAATAGGGGGAAAAATTTAACTGCACATTATCACCCTGTTTAGACAAAGCTCCAAACGACTTTTTGTAGATAAATATTACTTTCCATAGAGAAAACCGTTTTAGCATTTTTCTCATACAAAAAAGCCTCCAAAAACCGGAGGCTTTTTTCAATCCAGATGACTTCGCAGATCAATTAACGTTTGCTGTTATAAATCTGGTCAAAGATTGCACCATTCACAAAATGGGTTTTCTGTGCATTGGCCCAGCCACCAAAGACTTCATCAATGGTAAAGGTTTTGATTTTCGGGAACTGCGCCGAATATTTGGCTAATACTTTTTCATTACGCGGACGATAGAAATGTTTAGCTGCCATTTCCTGACCCAATGGTGAATACAGGTAATTGATATAACCTGTTGCCAACCATTTATTGCCATTTTTCTCCACGGTACGATCCACAATCGCCACTGACGGTTCAGTCAAAATCGTAATTGATGGATAGACGATATCAAACTTGTTTTTACCTAAGGTCTTTTGCGTGACCAAGGCTTCATTTTCCCAAGTCAGCAATACATCGCCAATCCCACGCTCGGCAAAGGTGGTCATTGAAGCACGGGCAGCAGAATCCATCACTTTCACGTTCTTATAAAGCTTGCCGACAAATTCCTGTGCTTTGGCTTTATTACCGCTTGGCTGTTTCTCGGCATAACCCCATGCAGACAGATACACCCAACGCGGCAAACCACCCGTTTTCGGGTTCGGCGTAATAATTTGTACGCCTGGTTTGGTCAAGTCATTCCAGTCCTTGATACCTTTCGGATTACCTTTACGTACCATGAATACGATCGTCGAGGTATAAGGTGCCGAGTTATGTGGGAATTCCTTTTGCCAGCCCGGCTGAATCTGACCAGATTTCACAATTTCTTCGATGTCGTTGGCCAGCGCCAAAGTCACCACATCACCTTTCAGACCATCGACCACAGAACGTGCCTGTTTACCCGAACCGCCATGTGACTGCTTGAAATTCACATCCAGACCGGTGCGGTTTTTCCAGTAAGCGCCAAATGATTTGTTAAATTCATCATAGAACTCACGCGTGGCATCATAGGATACATTCAGAAACTGACGGTCTGCTGCTTGTGAAGCAGTCGCGGTCATGCCTAAACCAGTCGCCAATAAGGCAGCACTAAATAACGATTTTAATTGAATTTTCATGGCAGCACAGAGTTTATCTTCATTAGATATAACTATATGAAATAAAATCATTTATCGCAATTCACCCTACAACATCACAACACGATAAAATAAAAGGTTTTTCTGTATTAATATTTTGTTTTTAAAAGGAAAATACTATTTATTATTCTACTTATATCTAATATATAGAATTTTATGCATTAGATATAAAGAAAATGGATAACACTTTAGCCATTTTCTTTATTTTATTTAGACTACCGCTTACTTATCTTTTTTCATTATAAATCTGGTCATAAATCGCCCCATTCACAAAATGTGTTTTTTGCGCTTTGGCCCAACCACCAAAGACTTTATCAATGGTAAAGGTCTGGATTTTCGGGAACTGAGCCGAATATTTGTTAGCGACTTTGGCATCCCGCGGACGGAAGAAATATTTCGCAGCAAGCTCCTGCCCTTTCGGTGAATATAAATAGTTCAAATAGCCTTTTGCCAGATGGGTATTACCATTTTTATTCACGTTCTTATCGACAATCGCTACCGATGGCTCGGCCAGAATTGAAATGGATGGATAGACGATATCGTACTTATCTTTACCCAGACCTTGGGTCGCCAGCAAGGCTTCATTTTCCCAGGATAAAAGCACATCACCAATACCGCGCTCGGCAAACGTCGTCAGTGAACCACGCGCACCGGAGTCGAGTACTTTGACATTTTGATAAAGTTTTTTCACCAGCTCTCTGGCTTTCGCATCATTACCGCCCGGTTGTTTCAGTGCATAACCCCAAGCAGACAGGTAGATCCAACGAGGTGCACCACCGGTTTTCGGGTTTGGGGTAATAATGTCCACACCCGCTTTGGTCAGATCATTCCAGTCTTTGATTTGCTTTGGATTCCCTTTACGCACCAAGAATACAATCGTAGACGTATAAGGTGCCGAATTACTCGGAAACTCTTTTTGCCAGCCTTTCGCGATTAAACCTGCATTGACGATTTCTTCGATATCATTGGCCAAAGCCAAAGTCACCACATCGGCCTGCAAACCATCGACCACTGAACGCGCCTGCTTGCCTGAGCCACCATGCGACTGTTTAAAATTAACCGTTTGTCCGGTTTTCTGCTTCCAAAATTTGCCAAATTCTTCGTTATATTCCTGATAAAATTCACGGGTCGGGTCATAAGAGACATTCAGGAAATCTTTGGCAATGGAATTCTGTACTGCTGTTCCCACTATAATTGTCAAGATTGCGGATGCTATTATTTTTTTCATTTGATATAACTCATTGTTTATATGACCTGCACTATACAAATCAAAAATAAACATAACAATCATATATTTATAACAATATCTACAATCTATTTCTGATTTTGAGATATCTTCTAACAATTAAATCCGGATACATATTCTGCTAGAAAAGTAATCTTCTGCTACAATATAAGACAGTTCTTCACGTTCTCTTCACAGTTGTCTGTTAAAAATAGGCCACCAAAACAGGAAATTACGATTTTTGGTAATTTTCCACAGAGTTATATTATTTCTTTTGTAAAAAATGTGACTTGGTTCTACTTCTTTATGATCAACTGTGATTAAATTGTAGACAGAGTATTAAAAAAACATTTTTAACAAAATAAAACCAACCAGAAGTAAGGAGGAAGTTTGGATATGAAATTTACATTATTCACAGCCAGCATCCTAAGCCTGATTATGTTGTTCTCGATTCAACTCGGTCATGCCGTCGTTGTGAAGACAGACTTGCCGAAGCCTACAGTAAGCACTGTTGAAAGCAAGACTTCGCCGATTGAAAAAGCGATTCAGCAACAAAAAACTGAAAAAACACTTCAAACAGAAGATAATCTAAAAGTCTTGACTGCATTTAAAGTCGCACCTTCGCAAAATTTCTTTGCAGAACAGAATTACCGCTTCACCCGCTTTGTCCAAAGTATTTTTTCGAGTGCTCATTCTTAATCAGCATCAACAGCGCTGAATATTCCCGGATTTAAAAGCCACATCATTCAATGTTGAATAAAGCATTAAGTGATGTGGCTTTTTCGCTATAATAGCTGCAATTTTATATCTAAGATTAGATCCGGCTATGACTGTTCGTACTCGTATTGCACCTTCTCCTACTGGTTTTCCGCATGTAGGTACTGCCTATATCGCCTTGTTTAACTTATGTTTTGCTAAACAGCATGGCGGTGAATTCATTCTTCGTATTGAAGATACTGACCAACTGCGTTCAACGCCTGAATCTGAAAAAATGATCCTGGATTCATTACGCTGGCTGGGTCTAAACTGGTCTGAAGGTCCTGATGTCGGTGGCCCACATGCGCCGTACCGCCAGTCAGAACGTATGGATATCTATAAAAATTATGCCTTGGAACTGGTAGAGAAAGGCCATGCCTTCTACTGTTTCGCAACTGCAGAAGAACTGGATCAAATGCGTGCAGAACAGCAGGCACGTGGTGAGTCACCACGTTATGACGGTCGCAGTCTGAATCTTTCTCAAGAAGAAGTGGAGCGTCGTTTGGCCGCTGGTGAACCACATGTGATTCGCATGAAAGTACCGACTGAAGGTGTATGTAAATTCAATGACATGCTGCGTGGCGAAGTGGAAATTCCATGGGCGCAAGTAGACATGCAAATCCTGCTGAAAACCGATGGCCTACCAACCTACCACTTGGCTAACGTAGTAGATGATCATTTGATGCAAATCACCCACGTAATTCGTGGTGAAGAATGGATTCCATCTGCGCCGAAACATCAGTTGCTGTATCAATATTTCGGTTGGGACATGCCGGTACTCTGCCACATGCCACTGCTGCGTAACCCGGATAAATCTAAGCTGTCTAAACGTAAAAACCCGACCTCAATTAACTATTACAGAGACATCGGTGTACTGCCTGAAGCCTTGTTGAACTACTTGGGTCGTATGGGCTGGTCAATGCCAGATGAAAGTGAAAAATTCACTTTGGCTGAAATGATTGAACATTTTGATATCAAACGTGTATCCCTCGGTGGTCCGATCTTTGATGTTGAGAAATTGAACTGGTTAAATGGTCAATGGATCAAGGCACTCAGCCCGGCTGAACTTCTAGATACCTTATTGGCCTGGAAAGCGGATCGTGCCAAGTTAGAAGAAATTGCAGCTGCGATTCAACCGCGTATTAACCTGCTGTCTGAAGCGGTAAATTGGTCGGCACATTATTTTAACCATTTCCCGACCCTGTCTAAAGAACAGTTTGAAAGCAAGAAACTGTCGGATGAACAGGTACGTCAAAGTCTTCAATTCGCAATTTGGCGTTTAGAAAGCCTGTTCACCTGGAATAACGACACAGTGAGCCAGACCTTGATGGACCTGGCGACGCAAATGGAAATCAAGTTGCGCGACTTCATGCCTGCGTTCTTTATTGCGATCGCCGGTTCGACTGCATCTACACCAGTGATGCAAACGATGGTGACCATTGGTCCTGATTTAACCTTTGCACGTTTACGTCATGCGCTGGAAATTGTCGGTGGTCCAAGCAAAAAAGAGCTGAAAATCTGGGAAAAACTCAATGAAAGCTTAAAGTTGCCGAAAAATGAAGCAGTTGATCAAGCTTAATTAATTTTTGTGTTGACGTGTGAGCGCGATATCCCTAATATAGCGCTCACACAGACTGGGGTCATAGCTCAGTTGGTAGAGCGCTACAATGGCATTGTAGAGGTCAGGAGTTCGATCCTCCTTGACTCCACCAAATCAAGTCTTGCTTTAGCTGTGTTATTTGCCTCAATTGTCCCTATCGTCTAGAGGCCTAGGACATCGCCCTTTCACGGCGGTAACCGGGGTTCGAATCCCCGTAGGGACGCCATATTCAAGATGACCATAATATATTGTTGTCATCTTATAAAAAACCCAAGCATTGCGACTTGGGTTTTTTATTGCCTGTATATTTTATGTTGGGCAATATTTCGGTTTCTTCGCATCTTCCGATAAAATAATCAGTAATTTAGAATTTTGGAGTTGTAATGCAATATCGTTGCCCTAAGTGTCAAAGCCCGAAAATCATGCCAGTGGCCCAGCCAGGTCAAGCAGCTCCACGTCCAGTGGTTCCTAAAAGCTTAATGTTTCTGGTCCCTGCCCTGTTCCTGTTATTATTACTGGTCATTATTAGCATCGCGATGTGGATTTTTGGCGATGGTGCAGGTACCACTTTACAGACTGCGACTGTGATCGTCTTTATTCTTTCTTTGATCGCAGGTTTTATGTTCTATAAAGATCTACCTGATTTTAAAATTTCAATGCAGGCATTCATGCAAACACAAAAGAAATGGAAATGCCGTGAATGTAATCATGAGTGGGAAATCTAATTTACCCTCCACCATATAATAAACATAAAAAAACCAGCCCTGAGGCTGGTTTTTTTATTTACAAAAGTCGGAGATGATTAAACACCGATTTTGCGATATTTTTGACGCTTCGCTACAAGATCATCACCATCACGCTTACGGCGATATTCTTCAAACTCAGCATAGTTACCAGTGAAGAATTCAGGGGTTTCACCTTCAAATGACAAGATGTGCGTTGCAATACGATCCAGGAACCAACGGTCATGCGAGATCACCATCACAGTACCCGGGAATACCAGAATGGCATCCTCAAGTGCACGCAAGGTTTCGATGTCCAAGTCGTTCGATGGTTCATCCAGCAAGATCACGTTTGCACCCATTTGCAGGATTTTCGCAAGTTGTAAACGGTTACGCTCACCACCTGACAATTGACCTACGCGCTTTTGCTGATCTTGGCCTTTAAAGTTAAAGCGACCGATATACGCACGAGATGCGATTTCGTAATCACCAATCTTCAAGATATCTAAACCACCAGACACTTCTTCCCAAACGGTTTTGTTGTTATCTAAGGTGTCACGGATCTGACCGACATAAGCCACTTTAACCGATTCACCCAGCGTTACCGTACCGGTATCTGGTTGCTGTTCGCCAGTCATCATACGGAATAGCGTGGTTTTACCCGCACCGTTCTCACCCACGATACCCACAATTGCAGCAGGTGGTACTGTGAACGTTAAATCTTTGTACAGTAAGCGATCACCAAACGATTTACTGATGCCTTCAACTTCTACAACCTTGTTGCCCAGACGTGGGCCAGGTGGAATGTAGATTTCAGAAGTTTCGTTACGTTGCTGGAATTCGCGCGAGTTAAGCTCTTCAAAACGCTCCATACGCGCTTTGTTTTTCTTTTGCTGACCTTTGGCATTAGAACGAACCCATTCAAGTTCTTTTTTCAATGCTTTAGCAAAAGATTCTTCCTGCTTGTTCTCTTGCTCTAAACGGGCATTTTTCTGCTCAAGCCAAGAAGAGTAGTTACCTTGATACGGAATGCCCATACCACGGTCAAGCTCCAGAATCCATTCAGCAACGTTATCCAAGAAGTAACGGTCATGCGTAATAGCGACGATGGTACCCGGGAAGTCTTTCAAGAAACGTTCCAACCAAGATACAGAAGAAGCATCTAAATGGTTCGTCGGTTCATCGAGAAGCAACATGTCTGGTTTAGACAGAAGTAAACGGCAAAGTGCCACACGGCGGCGCTCACCACCTGAAAGCTTAGATACATCTGCATCCCAAGCAGGCAGGTTCAATGCTGCAGCCGCTTGATCCATCTGGTTGGCAAGGTTATGCGCATCCCAAGTCTGGATAATCGCTTCAAGCTTCTCTTGCTCTTTCGCAAGTGCATCGAAATCTGCATCTTCTGCTGCATATTCAGCAAAGACTTCATCCAGACGCGCTAAAGCATCAAGAGGTTCACGTAAACCATCTTCAACGTTACCACGAACGTCTTTGGTTTCATCTAAAGGTGGTTCTTGCTCAAGATAACCGATTTTTGTACCCGGTTGCGCACGTGCCTCACCAGAGAAATCTTTATCTACGCCCGCCATAATACGAAGCAAGGTAGATTTACCTGCACCGTTTAAACCAAGCACACCAATTTTAGCGCCTGGGAAAAATGATAAGGAGATGTCTTTCAGGATTTCGCGCTTAGGCGGAACCATCTTCGACACTCGGTTCATCGTGTAAATATATTGGGCCACGTAGGACTCCTCAACTGAAAAACCAAATGGGGTTAAAACAACCACCCCAGCTCAAAAATGAGCGAAAAAATAATCGGCTATTATACGCAGAAAGCTGCGAAAACATAAGCCATTGCCATGAACTTCAATGCATTGTTACAAGTTTATTGATGATGTTTTTTTAAACAGTTGTTTTCAGTAAAATAAACGACTCAAATCCAGGTCGATATATGAATATTTCATATATTTATTTCAATAAAATTGCACTTTTACTCATATGTGAAAATGCTACACTCAAGCCATAAACTTAAACAAGAAGATCAAACAGAATGAGTTATAAAGCAGAAACCCTTGCGATTCATGCAGGTTATACCCCAGAAGCAACCACCAAAGCTGTGGCAGTGCCGATTTACCAAACCACGTCTTATGCCTTTGACAATACTCAACATGGGGCCGATCTCTTTGATTTAAAGGTTCAGGGCAATATCTATACCCGAATTATGAACCCGACCACTGCGGTTCTGGAACAACGTGTCGCAGCACTGGAAGGTGGAATTGGCGCGCTGGCTTTGGCCTCTGGCATGGCTGCGATTACTTATGCGATTCAGACCATTGCGGAAGCGGGTGACAACATTGCTTCTGTGTCAACGCTTTACGGAGGTACCTATAATCTTTTTGCGCACACCCTGCCCAAACAGGGTATTGAAGTCCGTTTCTTTGATTATGAACAACCGGAAAGTCTGCATGACTTGATTGATGAAAAAACCAAACTGGTTTTTGTGGAATCGATTGGTAACCCGCTGGGTAATATTATTGATCTGGAAGAAATCTCTAAAATTGCGCACGAATATGGCGTGCCGGTCATTGTCGATAATACTGTTGCCACCCCAGTACTTCAAAAATCTTTCGATTTCGGCGCAGATATTATCGTGCATTCTCTGACCAAATATATCGGCGGTCATGGCAATTCAATTGGCGGCATTATTGTGGATAGCGGTAAATTCCCGTGGGGTAAATACCCTGAACGTTTCCCTGCCCTGAATACGCCTGACCCAAGCTACCATGGCGTGAACTATGTCGAAGTTTTGGGAGAAGCAGCTTATATCGCCCGTGCGCGCGTAGTGCCACTGCGTAATACCGGCGCTGCGATCAGCCCGCAGAATGTGTTTCTGATTCTGCAAGGTCTGGAAACTTTAAGCTTGCGTATGGAACGTCATACCGAAAACGCACTGAAAGTCGCTGAATATCTGCAAAAACATCCTAAAGTGAAATGGGTTAATTACGCCGGCCTGAAAGATCACCCACAGCATGCCTTGGCACAGAAATATGTGAAAGGTAAACCGTCTGCCATTCTGACCTTTGGGGTAGAACATGGTCTCGAAGGCGGCACACGTTTTATTGATGCCCTGCAACTGTTTACACGTCTGGTCAATATCGGCGACGCTAAAAGTCTGGCCTGCCATCCGGCGACTACTACGCATCGTCAGCTCAATGCCGAAGAGTTAAAATCGGCAGGCGTCAGTGAGGATATGGTGCGTTTATCTATTGGGATTGAACATAGTGATGACCTGATTGCCGATCTGGAACAGGCGCTGGCGGCCGTTTAAAAAGTGCCCGAGCCGCTTCGAAACCTCATCATTTTGGTGAGGTTTTTTTATTTATTTTCTAAAACAGCCACTTGCTTTACTTTTTATTTTCATGTTAAAAGTTAAATGAAAGAGTGAACACAAATAGAGCAATTACTCTAATTTTTATTTTAATTTCAATAGTTTAATTTATAGATTTTCTTGAAGAATTGGTTATCATATCTGGACTCACCTTCGCTCTCATCTTCTATTAGAGCGCTATAGATCTTTAATAAAAATAATTTGAACGCTGACTTCAAATTAGGGATAACAAACGTGAAAACTAGACTACACAAACAACTGGAAAAACGTGTTGCAGGTAAAACCGTCCTGATTACCGGTGCATCCAGCGGTATTGGTTTAACGACAGCACATCAACTGGCTGATGCAGGTGCCCATGTTTTACTGGTAGCCCGTACTCAGGAAACCCTAGAACAAGTAAAATCAGAAATTGAAGCTAAAGGCGGCAAAGCCTCAATCTTTCCATGTGATTTAAACAATATGGAAGCAATTGATGAAGTTTCCAAACAGATTATTGCCTCAGTCGATCATATTGATATTCTGATCAATAATGCAGGTCGTTCGATTCGCCGTGCGGTACACGAGTCAGTAGATCGTTTTCATGATTTTGAACGGACCATGCAGCTGAACTATTTCGGCGCGGTGCGTCTGGTGATGAATATCCTGCCGCAAATGATGATTCGTCGTGCAGGTCACATTATTAACATTAGTTCGATTGGCGTACTGGCGAATGCTACCCGTTTTTCGGCCTATGTCGCATCAAAAGCTGCGCTGGACGCCTTTAGCCGCTGCCTGTCTGCAGAAGTGCATTCGCATAAAATCGCAATCACGTCGATCTATATGCCTTTGGTGCGCACCCCGATGATTGCGCCGACCAAAATCTATAAATATGTACCGACGCTTTCTCCGGAACAGGCGGCTGACCTGATTGCCTATGCGATTGTGAAACGTCCGAAGAAAGTGGCGACCGGTTTGGGCCGTCTGGCTTCCATTACCTATTCAATTGCACCGGATATCAACAATGTCTTGATGTCGATTGGCTATAACCTGTTCCCAAGTTCAACTGCATCTGTGGGTCAACCGCAAAAACTGAACTTAGTGCAAAAAGCATATGCGCGTTTGTTCCCGGGCGAACACTGGTAATTTTTACTGGGATAATTTCCTAGAAATACAAGCCGCCTACAGGGCTAATGCCAGTCAGTTAAATAATTGACTGGCATTTTCTTTTTAAATTCAAGATTATATTTGATAGGTAGAAAAGTCATCCGCAACTGTTTGAGGCAGGACTACATTAAAAAATGATTATTTCTGCGATAAATTTACTAGTGGATGGTGGCTGACGAGTTTTGCGGATGACAAATGCCTTTGGTTACTTTGGGCGAAACCAAAGTAACAAATGATTTACAAATATTTGATTTAAAACGCTAAGACTCCGTCGTGAACGACTAAAAAGTTAAAGAGTCTATTTCTAAATTCTTTAACTGATCAGCATTAGCACACAGGGCTGATTTTTAATGTCTCAGATTTAAAATATCTGGGTAAAAGCAGATCAATCTGGATAACACACGACACAGTCTGTCCTGATCAACACAGATTTTTGTCGCAAATGCTGCGAGATCACGTACACTATCAGCGGATATTTCCTATCCGTATTTTTATATTTTGATTGAAATGATGGAAACCCTTATGAACAACGCGCAATGGCTCGATGAAGTAAAATTTAACGATCAAGGATTAGTCCCTGCCATTGCCCAGCATCATCAAAGCGGACGTGTGTTGATGGTGGCCTGGATGAACCGTGAAGCCTTGGCTTTAACTGCCGAAAAAAATCAGGCAGTGTATTTCTCTCGTTCACGCAGTAAGTTATGGCATAAGGGCGAAGAATCAGGACATTTTCAGACCGTACATGAAATCCGTCTGGACTGTGATGCCGACGTGATTGTGCTGCAAATTGAACAGCATGGCGGCATTGCCTGCCATACCGGCCGTGAATCATGCTTCTATCGCAAGCTCACACCAAATGGCTGGGAAATTGTCGATGCACAGTTGAAAGATCCATCTGCGATTTATGGCGAAAAATCGACAAATCCGCATACGCTGGCGATGGAAGCCTCAACCGCTCAATCTGAGCAGGTCGAAGTCCTGTCTTATCTGGGTCAAATGATGGCAGAACGCAAACAGGCCGATCCGGACTCCTCTTATGTGGCCAAGCTCTACCATAAAGGCCTGAACAAGATTCTGGAAAAAGTCGGTGAAGAAAGCTTTGAAACCGTGCTAGCAGCCAAAGACTTTGACCAAGATGCTTCCGCAGACCATAAAAATGATCTGATCTATGAAGTGGCAGATCTTTGGTTCCATACTATCGTCATGCTCGGCTATTTCGACTTGGATGTGCAATTGGTATTAAATGAACTGGCTCGTCGCCAAGGCTTGTCCGGCCTGGTTGAAAAAGCCAACCGTCAGCATTAAGCCTTGAATTCATCTGTGTCTGATTTAAAAAAACCGACCGCGACCTATGAGCAGGCCACTGCCATTGATAACGCACGTCTGGGCAAATCCTTTAAAGTCATTGCCTATGCTGGCACAGGTAAAACCACTACCTTGCAAATGATCAGTGATGCCATGCCGCAAAGACGTGGCATGTATCTGGCTTTTAACAAGGCCATTGCCAGTGAAGCGCAAGCCAAGTTTCACCGGGGTGTCGATTGCCGTACTTTTCACTCACTGGCGTTTCGCAGTGTTCCACGTGGAGTCACCGACAAACTGCGCTTGCCACGCTTGAGTCCAAGTTTTATTGCCAAAGAATACCGGCTTGAACCGATGACCATGCGCCGCATGATGGGTGGGCGTTATGAAAAATATGTCTTGATGCCTTCGCGTCTGGCAAGCTTGGTCGCCAATGCTGTTGGTTATTTCTGCTCGACCAGTTCGCAATACCCTGCCCCACGGCATATCCAGGCGCCGAGCTGGTTGCATCCGGATGATATCGAGACTTTACAGAAGAAACTTTATCCGGCAGTCGAACGACGCTGGCTAGAGTCGATTGATCCAAATCATCAGGCAGGCATTGGTCATGACATTTACCTGAAACTCTGGGCGTTGTCTGAACCGAATATCCCGGCCGACTATGTGCTGTTCGATGAAGCTCAGGATGCCGATCCCTTAATGCTGGGAATTTTGCTGAAACAGCGCAGCACCCAGGTGATCTATGTCGGAGATGCGCATCAGCAGATTTATGCCTGGCGTGGTGCAGTGAATGCCATGCAGCAACTACCTTTACCTGAATCACGTCTGACCACCTCATTTCGTTTCGGTCCTGAAGTTGCCCTGAATGCCAATGCCATTTTAGGTGCCTTAAATGAAACTGTGCCTTTACTCGGCAATCCGTTGTTAGATTCTAAAGTCGTGAATAAACCGCATACCAAAATGCGGGATGCAATTTTATGCCGGACTAATGCCCGCGCCATGGAACTGTTATTAGCAGGTTTAGTTCGTGGGGATAAAGTCAGTCTGCAAGCCGATCACGTCAAACTGAATCGTTTTGTCGATGCGGCCGCCATGCTGAAACAGGGCAAACGTGTGGTTGATGTACCGGAACTGGCCTGGTTTAACTCCTGGCATGATGTCCATGAATACTGTGAAACCAATGAAGGCAGTGACATCAAGCCACTGGTCAAACTGGTGGACGAACATGGCACCGATCCGCTGAAAAAAGCTCTGGCTAAAATCACACCAATTGCCCAGGCTGATTATATTATTTCCACGGCGCACAAGGCCAAAGGCCTAGAGTGGGATCGGGTTCATATTGAAGATGACTATCAGTTTAAGCTCAATGAAAAAGACCATAAAATTAGTGATGAAGAATTAAGATTACTTTACGTGGCCTGTACACGTGCTAAAGTGAGTTTAAATATTCATCACATTTATGACCTGATTCAGCAACTGAAGATCAAAATGCCGCAGTCGCTTCGGCAGGCAGTCGGTTAAGGTGCATGGCATGGATGTAAACCTCATAGGACAGGTGATCTATGCACATCCAAGCGCTTCAACTGAAACATACCTTGCATTTTTCCGACATTCAGCTCCAGTTTAATTATCCGCAATGCCCGGTCACCTTGATTCTGGGCAATCAGGGAACTGGCAAAACTACGCTTTTACGTTTTAGCTATCAGGCACTGACCTGGTTTGCAGCGCGTTATCGCGACAGCCGTGCCGCGGGTCTGGTGATGCAAGATCAGGACATCATGCAAAACCGGCTGCAATCCAAAATTGATATCCGGATCGGTTTTCCTGAAGATATGGGCAGCTTGCCAGAATCCAGTCAGTCTGAGCCTACCCAGCTACAAAGCTGTTCATGGCAAATCTACAAGACCCTAAACAGTCAGGGTCTAGGATTTAGCAAAGCAGAAACCTCACAGCTTGAAAGCGTGCTCAGCCTGTATCACAAAGCCCGCTTGCACGATCCCCTGCTCGGCTTACCCCTGATTGTCTATTATCCTGCTGAACGTTTTACCAATGAAGTCAATCTGCTCAGCAAAAATAACCCGGCCATTCTCCAGTCTGCACATGCTTATGAAATAGCTGCGATTCCTTTCACCACCTTTGCTCGTTTTTTTGAATGGTTTCGTGAAATCAGTGATATTGAAAATGCGCAAAGTGCCAAGATTATGGACCAGATTTTGGCGCGTGCCTTGCAGCAGCCTGAGAATATCCGAGGAGATGAACTGGCTCGGCAGATCGAGAAAGCCCAGGCACATCTGCATGCACCAAATCTCACCGCTTTAAAACAGACCCTGTCGCTGATCATGCCAGAAGTCAGCCAGATATATTTAAAATACCAGCCCAAGCTGCAACTGATGGTGACCTATCAGCAACAAACCTTCACTTTCCAGCAACTGCCTAACAGTATCCGCAACTGGATTGCGCTGGTGGGCGATATTGTGCGGCGTCTTTGTCTGTTGAATCCCAACAGTTTATTCCCTTGTCAGGAAGGTACAGGTATTTTACTGATTGATGCAATTGATCATCAACTGGATCAGGAGATGGCAGCAGTGATCCTATCACGCCTGCATCAGGCTTTTCCTAACTTGCAAATCATTGCGACCGGCAACCGGCCTGAATTACTGGAACAGGCACACGCTTTTCAATGTCTGAAACTGGAAAATAAACAGCTGCACCCCATTCACCTTGAAAGTATGAAAACCCAGTTTGATCAGATCTACGCAGAGCTGGAATTGCAGCGAAATAAAGATATCTCGCCCGAAGATACTTTACTGGAAACGGTCACCGAACCCGTCACACCGCTTGCAGTATTGCAAATGATTCAGCAACAGTTAAATCCGGAACAACAGCAGGAACTGCTAGCCCTACTGACTCAGGAGTATCATCCGACGCTACCTCAGTCGCTCTAAACAGATTCAAAAAAATAAGCGCGATTGTTTGAGTAAACAAGGAAGCCTTTTTCAGCATTCTGTTTTGCTAGGATTGAACTGTTTTGAGTCAAATTTACAATCAATGCCTGCAATTTAATCTTAATTTTCGGTCACTTCTGGATGATCTGTTTAAGCATGCAGCGCCTGTTAAATCCGAGCCGGCGTATAATTTATAAGTTCTACATAAAAACGTTGATGTTGTTGTTATCCTGTAATATGATCGGTTTTATTTGCGAATTTCATTGTAAAATCGGAATTTGCTATCGTTTATAAGTTGCGCAATACAACTGTTTTATATTCTTTTTGAATATTCTTTTGGCTTTCAAGATTGAGAAGTTTGGGTCGCTCCTTGTGGTCCTGTAATCCTTGAAAGATAAAGATTCACCTTAGGTTGATCAAAACCTAAATCATGACAATGGATACGAGTGTGCTGCCGATTATTATATTGTTACCGTTAGTATTAGGCACAACCCTTGTCTCGTGGCTGAAGCAATTTTCGCGCGGGGTAACGGCTTTAGGGGCAATTGGTGTCAGCCTCAGCAGTTTCTTATTATTATTGAGTCAGGCGCCTGCCATCTTTGATGGTGCAGTGATGACCCAGACCTGGTCCTGGCTGCCCCAGCTCGGCATTGATTTCAGTTTTCGCCTGGATTCTCTGGGATTGCTGTTTGCCTTGCTGATCAGCGGAATTGGCACCCTGATTTATATTTATGCCTATTATTATCTCAATCCAAAAAACTCACTGAGCAAACTGTATCTTCTGCTGATGCTGTTTATGGCCGCCATGCTCGGGATTTCATTGTCAAATAACCTGATTATCTTATTAGTTTTCTGGGAACTGACCAGTATTTCCTCCTTCTTGCTGGTGGGTTACTGGAGCAATTACGAAGCGGCGCAACGCGGCTCACGTATGGCCTTGACCATTACCGGAATGGGTGGTCTGGCGATGCTGGGCGGTTTTGTCCTGCTTGGTCAAATTACCGGCACTTATCAGCTTGACCAAATCCTGACGATGACTGAGCAGATTCAGTCCCATCATTTATTTGTTCCAACCTTGTTGCTGATTTTACTTGGTGCCTTTACCAAAAGTGCGCAGTTCCCGTTCCACTTCTGGTTGCCGAATGCCATGGCTGCACCGACACCGGTCTCTGCCTATTTGCACTCGGCCACCATGGTCAAAGCCGGTTTATTCCTGGTAGCACGTTTGCTCCCGATCTTTGCCGGTGCTGCACTGTTTCATAATATTGTGACCTTTGTTGGTCTGTTTACCCTGTGCATGGCCGCCTTCTTTGCCATCTTTAAGGAAGATCTGAAGGGCTTACTTGCCTACTCCACCATCAGTCATTTAGGTCTGATCATGTGTCTGCTCGGGATTGGCTCACCACTGGCCGTTGCAGCAGCGATTTTCCACATTATTAACCATGCCACCTTTAAAGCGGCACTGTTTATGATTGCCGGCATCATCGATCATGAATCCGGTACCCGTGACTTACGTAAATTGTCTGGCTTGTGGCAATTACTGCCCTTTACCGCAACACTGACCATGATCACGGCAGCATCCATGGCAGGTGTACCGTTGACCAATGGTTTCCTGTCCAAGGAAATGTTCTTTACCGAACTGGTCGCCAGTTTAAGTGGTCCACTTATGGTCGGCTCTGCTATTGTCGCGACACTGGCCGGGATTTTTGCGGTGGCTTATTCCATTCGACTGGTGCATGGGGTCTTTTTCGATGGTCCGCTAGGCAAGCAGGTTCCGAATAAAGATGCACATGAACCTGCCTTTGGTATGCGCGCACCGGCTACTTTGTTAGCAATTTTATGTATTTTAGTCGGTCTATTACCCGCTCTTCTAGTAGAAAAAATTGTCAATAGCACCACTCAAGCGACAACCCAAAATTTTGATTTTGAAGGTACCCATCTGGCGCTTTGGCATGGTTTCAACCTGCCGCTGCTGATGAGTGTGATCGCTCTGCTCGGCGGAATAATCTTTTACTTTTCTCTCGCCAAAGGTGGCGCCTTACGTGAAATCGACTTGGATCCAAAACTGGGCCGCTTACAGGGCCGGGTGCTGTTCGACCTGTTTTTGAAAAATTTGCTGCTGAATTCACGCCGTTTCCGCCGTACCACTGAAAATGGCAAATTACAAAGCTATTTATTGTGGATTGTGATTTTTACCATCGGGCTGGTGGGGTTCCCATTACTCAGCAATGCGGTGGGTACGGGTACACGCGAGCTGACCCATGCCCCTGCCCTGGCGATTATCTTGTGGTTACTGCTGTTCTCTGCCTGCTGGATGCTGCTGTGGTTCCATCATGAGCGGATTAAAGCGGTACTGATTAGCGGTGCAGTCGGCCTGGTCGTCACCATGGTCTTTATCGGCTTCTCGGCGCCCGATCTGGCATTGACCCAGATTACGGTCGATGTGGTCACCACGGTTCTGCTCCTGATGAGTTTATCTTTACTGCCTCAGTTAACACCGTATGAATCGAGTCCGACCCGTCGCTGGCGTGATGCCATTATTGCCTTGGGCGGCGGTCTCGGGATTGCGGCAATTGCCTGGCTGATCATGACCCGTGATCACAATTCCATTTCATGGTTCTTCCTGCAACAGTCCATTCCTCTGGGCGGCGGAACCAATGTGGTGAATGTGATTCTGGTCGACTTCCGTGGTTTCGATACCTTCGGCGAAATTACCGTCCTGGGGATTGCCGCAATTGGTGTACTCAGCTTGATGGATGGCATGCGTGCGCATGGTACCACCATGACCCAAGGCCTGACCTATCGTTTTAATCCTTCCCCGCTGATGTTGCGTATTACTGCATCCTGGATTTTGCCGGTCGCGCTAGTGGTCAGCCTGTATATCTTTTTGCGTGGCCATAACCTGCCGGGCGGTGGATTCATTGCCGGACTGGTGACTTCACTGGCACTTATTATTCAATATATTGCAGTGGGACAGGACAAAACCGAACAGTTGCTTGGCGCCAAATCCGGTCGCCTGTATGAAATCTGGATCGGGATCGGCTTAACGATTGCAGGGTTGACCGGAATCGCGGCCTGGTTCTGGTCACGTCCATTCCTGACCAGTGCACATATTTATGTCTCTCCGCCCATCATTGGAGAAATGCATTTAGCTTCGGCTGCACTGTTTGATGTCGGCGTCTATGTCACTGTTGTCGGTGCGACCATGCTGATGATTTCGGTCTTGGGCGATTCACGTCACTCAAGCATGACTGGCCCCGTACCAAGAGGATAATAGAATGATCAGTTTAGAATTTTTATTAGCCTCTGCGATTGGCCTGCTGACAGCCACAGGCATTTATCTGATCCTGCGTGCCCGTACCTTCCCGGTGGTATTGGGCTTGGCCATGATTGGTTATGCGGTCAACCTGTTTTTATTTGCCATGGGCCGGATTCAGATGAATTCGCCTGCAGTATTAACCGAAGCCGCGAATGTGACTGACCCTCTACCTCAGGCACTGGTGCTGACGGCCATCGTGATTGGCTTTGCCACCACTGCCTTTATTGTCCAACTGGCACTGCGTAGCCGCTACGAATCAGGAACAGACCACGTTGACTCAAAAGAAGATATCCCCCAGATTGATCCACGTGAGGATGAGCCTTAATGACTGATCTTCTCAATTTCTGGACTCAACATACTCCTATTTTCAGCATTCTTTTGCCGGCCTTTACCGCTTTTGCCTTGGTACTTTTGGGAAATCCGGGTGCAGGCTCTCTGATCACGGACTGGCGTCAACCCTGGCGTCGTGGTATCAGCCATCTCTCGGGAATCTTGGGCCTGATCATTGCCGTTAGCTATCTGATAAACAGCAGCGAGGGCCAAATCAGCGTATACACCCTCAGCGAATGGGCAGCACCATTCGGGATCGTGCTGGTGCTGGATCAGCTCTCGGCCATGATGCTGGTGTTGACCTATGCGCTCGCCTTGCCTGTGGTCTGGTATGCCAGCAAAGAATGGGACTTACGCGGCCGTTATTTCCATGCCATGGTGCATTTCCTGCTGATGGGTCTGAATGGTGCATTCCTAACCGGTGACTTGTTTAACCTGTTCGTATTCTTTGAAATTTTGCTGATGGCGTCTTATGTACTGCTGTTGCATGGACAAGGTAAGGCACGTTTTCAGCTGGGAATTCACTATGTCACCATTAACCTGCTGGCGTCTGCGCTGTTCCTAATTGGACTCGGGATGATTTATGGCAGTGTCGGCAGCCTGAATATGGCTGATGTGGCCCGTTTGCTGCCAACCCTTGCAGAAGATCAGCACAAACTGGCTGTTGCGGGTGGCTTGATGCTGTTTGTGGTGTTTGGAATCAAAGCAGCAATGCTGCCGGTGGGTTTCTGGTTACCCAAAACCTATGCAGTAGCCACGACTCCTGTTGCCGCGCTCTTTACCATCATGACCAAAGTCGGGGTTTATGCGATTTTGCGGATCAACGGCACGGTTTTTGATGATGAATATAGCCATCAGATTCTGATGAACTGTCTGCTAGTGATTGGCCTGGTCACATCCGTCTATGGGGTGATCTGTGCGATTGGCACCGAACGTCTGCGCCGTTTTGTCGGTTTTATGGTGCTGTCTTCAGTCGGAACGATTTTGGTGGCCATTGGCCTGAATAATACTGCGGCTTGGGCGGGTGCGCTATATTACCTGGTACACAGCACCCTGATTGCGGCCGCATTTTATATTCTGTCGGGTTGGATTACCTCACAGCGTGGCGAATTTAAAGATCATTTTAAAATCGCCCCACTGATGAAACAGAACAAGCTGGTTTCGATTGTCTATTTCATCATCGCCTTGATGATGGCAGGCCTGCCACCGTTTAGTGGATTCTTCGGTAAAATCTTTATTTTGCAGGCTTCTGCTAATTCAGATTATCAGATGATTATTATCCTGACCATTTTGCTGGTAAGTTTTCTCAGTATTCTGGCTTTTACCCGGGTCGGTTTTATCCTGTTCTGGCGTTCGAGCAGACCTGAAGATGATCTTGATTCTGAAGAGTTTCATAAATATGAAGCCCTACCGAGTAAAGCACCGGCACGCAATGACCGGGTGATTTATATATTGCTTGTGAGCTTAACCGCCTACGTGGTGTTTGCCGGACCGATTTATCAATATAATTATCAGACTGCGGAACAGATTAAAAACAATTCGGTCTATGAAGCCGCGCTGTTAAAACCGGATGCAGAAGGTCAGTTTATTAGCGTGCAGCCATTCGATCCGAAGTATTTGCCAGAAACCAAATATGGTGGTGAGGTGATAGATCCTAATGCGCATCTGATTCCTTATGTAATTTCAGAAGCGACTTTGAAGGGCGAACATATTTCTGAATTCAAGCAACGCCAGATTGACCAGCAGCATATTGAACAGACCGAATATGATGATAATCAACTTAAACCGGCGGAGGGACCTTAATGGCTGAATCATTATTTCAACGCTGGTTCCCGCATCCGCTGGTTTCTGTGATTGTAGGACTGAGCTGGGTTTTACTGGCACACAGCCTGGACGCTGGAACCCTGCTGATGGCCTTGCTACTCGCGGTGATCATTCCACGTATGGTCGAACCCTTTATTGACTATACCCCTAATATCCAGTGGACTCCTGCCCTGCACCTGTTCTTTGTCGTAGTTTGGGATATTGTAGTAGCCAATATCAAAGTCGCAAAACTGGTGCTAGGATCGACGAAGAATCTGCATCCAAAATGGTTCCGAGTGCCTTTAGACACCGAACATGAAGAAGTCAACACCTTGCTGGCGATGATTATTACCACCACACCGGGCACGGTATCTGCAGGGATTGACCAGGATCGTGGTGATATTCTGGTGCATGCCTTAAGCACAGATGATGAAGCGGCCGAAATCGAGCTAATTAAGCAGCGCTATGAATGCCCGCTCATTGAGATTTTTAATGCACGATCAGGAGAAAAAGCATGACGATTCTACCTTATGCATTATTGATTTGTCTGGGTGCGGTCACCATCTCCATGTTACTGTGTCTGATCCGTCTGATTACCGGTCCCTCTATTGTTGACCGCCTGTTGGCACTGGACACCCTGTTTCTGAATGCCACCTGCCTGGTGGTGATTTTAGGCATTTACTGGAGCAGCACCTTTCTGTTTGAAGGCGCTCTCTTGGTCGCGATGCTAGGCTTTGTCTCTACCGCAGCCTTGGCGCGTTATTTTACCACTGGCCATGTCATCGACTAGGAGTTTTTAAATGTCTTTAATTTTAGAAATACTGGTGTCGATTTTTCTATTGATTGGTGCTTTCTTTATGCTGGTCGGCGGAATTGGGATGGTGCGTTTGCCCGATCTGTTCATGCGTCTGCATGCACCGACCAAATCCAGTACTTTGGGCCTCGGCAGTTTTTTAATTGCGGCGATGATTTTCTCTGCCATGTATGGCCGTTTCGGTTTTGCTGAAGTGCTGATTACCCTGTTTGCCTTTATTACTGCGCCGGTATCCGCCAATCTGATGGCACAGGCTGCATTGCATTTGCGGTTACGCTCTTTGAGTGGCGAAGTGCCGGAAACGCTGGAACGTCCCCTGCCTTGGCAGCGTTCACGCCGTCGTACCTTTTATGAAAAGAAAATCAATCGCAATGATGATTTAGATTAATTGAGCAAGCGATTCCAGTTCTCCCAAGTCTCAAAATAGAGAGATAAAAAAAGCCACCCGAAGGTGGCTTTTTTAGTCCTAAGACTTATTCATCATCTTTTTTTGCTTCAGCTTCAGGTAAGTCCTTCACTGCTTCAGCGATCAGACCAAACATATAGTTACCATATGCATTGGTCTTATCGTAATGGAAACGTAGACGAGGCGTAATACGGGTTTTGATACGACGACTCAGCTCGTGGCGCAGGAAACCAGATGCTTTGTTCAACACATCCAAAGTTTCTTTATTGGCTTCTTGGCTTTGCTCATCGCCAAGTTCACGTCCCATCACAGTGACATAAACTTCCGCATATCCCAGGTCTGGGCTCACCTTCACTGCAGAGATGGTCACCAGACCACCTAAGCGTGGATCTTTCAGCTCCTGACGGATCAGTTCGGACAACTCGCGTTGTACTGTATCCGCCATACGCTTCAGACGTTGACTACCCGCCATTAAAGACTCCGTTTAATCAATTGAACATCGTACACTTCGATCTTATCAAGTGCTTTGATGTCTTTATAGCCTTTCACCGCAAGACCACATTCCATACCGGCACGAACTTCTTCAACCACTTCTTTGTAGCGACGAAGAGATTCAAGCTCGCCCTGGAACACAACCACGTCATCACGTAATACGCGAATCGGTTTGTTACGATGCAATACGCCTTCAAGTACCATACAGCCCGCAGCCGCACCAAACTTACTTGAGTGGAATACTTCACGTACTTGTGCAACACCCAGAATCGTTTCACGATGTTCTGGTGCAAGCTTACCGCTCATTGCTGCTTTCACATCATCAATCAATTGATAGATGATTGAGTAGTAACGAATATCGATACTGTCTGCATCTGCTTTTTGACGCGCAGCGTTGTCCGCACGTACGTTAAAGCCGAGTAGAACTGCTTCTGAAGATTCAGCCAGTGTCACGTCAGACTCAGTGATCGCACCTACACCAGAACCGATGATACGTACTTTAACTTCATCAGTCGCAAGCTCAGCAAGTGCAACGTGTAATGCTTCCAAGGTACCGCGTACGTCAGTTTTCAACACAACATTTACGATAGGCACATCTTTCTTGCCCATAGACGCCATGATGTTTTCAAGACGCATTGCAGATTGACGCTCAAGACGTTTTTGACGTTCACGATCCATACGCGCATCGGCAACTTCACGTGCTTTCTTCTCGTCACTCACCACAAGAACTTCGTCACCCGCCATTGGTGCTTCTGGAAGACCCAGAATTTCCACCGGAATCGAAGGACCTGCAGATTTGATACGCTGACCATTTTCATCCGTCATCGCACGAACGCGACCATAAGATGAACCAGCAAGAACAAGATCACCTACTTTCAATGTACCGTTTTGAACCAGAATAGACGTTACCGCACCACGGCTGTTGTCTACACGTGCTTCAATTACGACACCTTGTGCAGCGCCTTCTTCCGATGCTTTAAGCTCTAGAAGTTCAGCTTGAATCGAAATAATATCAAGAAGTTCATCAATACCTTGACCAGTATGTGCAGAAACCATTGCCACTGGAACGTCACCACCCCATTGTTCTGGCACGATTTCTTTCACAGTCAATTCATTCAATACGCGATCTGGATCAGCAGATTCTTTATCCATCTTGTTGATTGCAACAATGATTGGTGTACCTGCAGCACGTGCATGGTCAATTGCTTCTGCAGTTTGTGGCATTACACCATCATCTGCTGCAACAACTAGAACCACGATATCTGTTGCTTTCGCACCACGTGAACGCATTGCAGTAAATGCTGCGTGTCCCGGAGTATCAAGGAATGTAATCATACCTTTATCAGTAGTTACATGGTAAGCACCGATATGCTGGGTAATACCGCCTGCTTCGCCAGCAGCCACTTTGGCACGACGAATACGGTCAAGCAGTGATGTTTTACCATGGTCAACGTGACCCATAATGGTAACAACAGGCGCACGCGTAGATTGCGCACCACGTGCTTCTTCAGCTGCTTCAAGCAAGTTATCTTCAGCTTGTGTATCAGAAACCAGTACCGGATTATGGCCCATTTCTTCAACAACAAGTGCAGCAATTTCCTGATCAATTGCCTGGTTCTGAGTAACCAATTCACCCATTTTCATGAGTGATTTAATCACTTCACGAACCTTAACTGCCATTTTCGCAGCTAAGTCAGCAACGACAATCGTTTCACCGATTTCAACATCGTAAACCTGTTTTTTCACAGGTTTTTCGAAGCCGTGCTTGTTGCCTTGACTGGTTTTTAAACCGCGCTTAGGCTGTTTGCTGAAGCTTTGCTCTTCCTGACCACGACGACCACCTTTTTTAGGTGCACGCGCGCTCGGCGTATTCGTACCACGTTTGATTTCGCGGTCTTCTTTGGCAAAAGAGTCTTCATATGCCTGACCAACAAGGCCGGCAGCCAGAGGAGAATCATCAACAACACGAATCGTTGCAGTGGTATCTTCCGCGGTGTACTTGGACGCCATTTGACGCATTTGTTCAAGCGTACGTTGCTGCGCTTCTTCAGCCGCTTTACGACGTGCCGCTTCTTCAACAGCTTTTAATTTTGCTGCTTCTGCTTCACGTGCCTTTTTCTGTTCAGCGGTTTCAGTTGGTTTAACAACTTGCTTCACAATCGGCTTGTTGGTTGATTTGCGTTTTACCACAACTGCAGCTTTAGAAACTTCTTGCTTGTCGCTGGTTTGCTTTGCAGCAGCACGCATCGCCTCTAAAGCTTTATTCGCGTTATTTACGCCAGTTTTTGGAGCTTCAGCAGAAGCAGCTTGCGCTGTATTCTGTTCAGGCGCAGCTTTGGCCTGTTGCTCAGCCTTGGCTTTCGCCAATGCTTCTGCTTTGATCTGTTCTGGATCCGGCTTAACAAATGTATGCTTCTTGCGAACTTCTACATTAATCGTTTTCGCCTTACCTGAAGTACTGGCTACTTTAGCCGTACTAGTCGTTTTACGTTTCAACGTGATTTGCCCTGCTTGGCTTTCTGAACCCTGTGACTTTTTCACATGGCTCATCAAGCTGTCTTGTTGTTCGGTGGTAATAATATCGTCAGCTTTACGCTGTGGTAAACCTGCCTCACGAACCTGCTCTAGGAGCTTCTCAACTGGACGACCCACATTGAGGGCTAACTCTTTAATCGACTTGTCCGTCATATACTACCTCCTAGTTAAACCATGATTCGCGCGCTTTCATAATGAGTTGACCTGCTTTCTCAGCACCCAAACCTTCAATATCTTCGATATCGTCAGTCGCCTGATCTGCTAAATCATCCACTGTTACCACACCACGAGCTGCTAGCGCTTGCGCGATCTCTACTGTCATGCCTTCCATTGCAACAAGTTCTTCACTTGGCGCTTGTATGTTCTCTTGCTGTTGTAATGCATCAGCAAGTGCAATTTCTTTCGCACGGCTTTGCAGTAGTTCAACCAGTTCCGCATCTAGTTCGATTTCATCAAACGTTTCTGCAGGGACATAAGCAATTTCTTCAAGCGAGGTGAAGCCCATTTCTACCAATGCCATCGCCAAATCTTCCGCGATATCCAGACGGGTAACAAACATGTCTAAATATTGTTGCGCTTCGTTTTGTTGACGGGCGTAGTATTCCTCTTCCAGCATCATGTCCAGCTTGTAGCCAGTCAATTCAGATGCCAGACGAACGTTCTGACCTTGTGAACCAATCGCACGTGCCAGCTGATCGCTGGTTGCGAAAATGATGTCTGCAGTACGTGCATCTTCATCAATGACAATACTCGATACATCTGCTGGTTCCAATGCACTTGCGATATATTGCGCAGGATCATCCGACCAAACGACTACATCAATACGCTCGCCATTGAGCTCCTGCTGTACAGCCTGAATACGGGTACCACGCATACCAATACAAGCACCCACCGGGTCAATACGGTGGTCATTGGTTTTCACTGCAATTTTAGCACGAACGCCTGGTTGGCGAGCCGCCGCTTTAATTTCAATGATTTCTTCAGAAATCTCAGGGATTTCTTTCTTCATCAATGCAATCAGCATATCTGGTTTAGCACGTGATAGTTGTAACTGCGCACCACGACCTTCACGGTTGACATTGAAGAGAATCGCATTCACGCGTTGCTTCGGGCGAAGGATTTCTTTCGGAATCATTTCTTCACGGGCAAGATACGCTTCAGCATTGTCACCTAGGTCAATGATAAAGCCGTCTTTGGTTTGTTTTTTCACTTCACCGTAGATCAGCTCGCCGACTTTAGATTCGTAAGCATCGGCTACAAGTGCACGTTCTGCTTCACGGATCTTCTGTACGATCACTTGCTTGGCAATTTGCGCTGCAATACGACCGAAGTCAATCGATTCCACTTCAAGCTCACGAATGTCGCCAATCGACCATTTTGCCGGATCGACATCAGAGATGGCATCCTGACAAGCTGGCATTTCATGGTCTTCGTCTGCAACCACTTCCCACTGACGGAAAGTACGATAGTCACCTGTTTTACGATCGATTTCCACACGTAAACGTGCTTCTTCCGAATGTGTTCCTTCGTAGAATTTTTTCTTTGTCGCAGCAACTAAAGCTTGCTCAAGCGCTTCAAAGATCGCTTCACGAGGTACACCTTTTTCGTTACTAACCGTTTCAACGACGGTCAGAATTTCACGTGCCATACGTCACCTATTCGTTAAATTTTTATTTATTAAATTAATCTTGGAAGACCAAATTTGCTTTATCGATATTGTGACTGTCGATCTCCAATACCTGTTGCTTTTCTACTTCAACCTGAATCATTTCATTTTCAAGATCGACAGCAACCAGTTTGGCCTGGAATTTACGACGGTTATCTACCGCACTGATCAAACGTAGTGCTACGGTATGACCGATATAGCCTGACATCTGCTCGAGCTGGAAGAATGGACGGTCCCAGCCTGGCGAAGATACTTCAAGTGAATATTCACCCGAGATCGGATCATGAACATCCAGCATTGCGCCCACTTGCTGCGTGACACGCACACAATCCTGAACGCCAATACCACGCCCCTGCTCTTCTTCACCATCTTCATTGATTGCTGGTGCAACGCTCTCATCGACTGGCTTGTCGATGTAGATACGTAATAACGAACATTTACCCTGTGGCAGGAATTCAATCCCCCAAAGGTTTACATTACAGGCTTCAACTGCTGGTGCAATCAAGTCCTGAAGTGCTTGAGTTTTATTTGATAGCTTCATTTACTCTCGTCATCTGGTGCGATTTTATGATCTATTTGACCACTACAAACCAATACAAACTATAGTAGTAGTGAAACATGGAGATTTGACCAAATAATGTCGACACTACACGATAGCCAATAAAAAAGGGCGTAAATCGCCCCAATTAATGCACAATTTAAGATTTTTTCAAATCCCACTGTGCAAAAAGGCCCACCTTGTTGTGAGCCTCTTTTTAGAAACTTGGTAGCGGGAGCTGGATTTGAACCAACGACCTTCGGGTTATGAGCCCGACGAGCTACCAGACTGCTCCATCCCGCATCAACGTGCAAAAATTATATACAAAAGATGAGAACTTTTCAATCAAAACCACATCATTCTGCATATTTGTCATCTGTCACTGAAAAATTGGTAGTGGGAGCCGGATGTAAACCAACAACCTTCGCCAGTTTATAGAGGGTTGAGCCCGACAGGCCATCAACTAGATCTATAAATAACACTTACCAAACCATTTAAAATGGTAGCGGGAGCTGGATTTGAACCAACGACCTTCGGGTTATGAGCCCGACGAGCTACCAGACTGCTCCATCCCGCATCAGCGTACAAATAACATTTCAGTTTAAAAGACTTAAACTGCTTTTAAAGTTTGCATCTTTAAAAGATTGGTAGCGGGAGCTGGATTTGAACCAACGACCTTCGGGTTATGAGCCCGACGAGCTACCAGACTGCTCCATCCCGCATCAACATGCAAATTAAATTTCTCAACTTAAAACCTGTTTAAGCTGCCTCTTGAAAGTTTGCGTCTTCTAAAAGGATTGATTGGTAGCGGGAGCTGGATTTGAACCAACGACCTTCGGGTTATGAGCCCGACGAGCTACCAGACTGCTCCATCCCGCATCAACAGAAGTTTTTTCAGCTGCATACACCAACTTAAATTTCTGGATTATAAGTTGGTGCGGAAGGGGGGACTTGAACCCCCACGCCCGAAAGCACTACCACCTCAAGGTAGCGTGTCTACCAATTCCACCACCACCGCAGCTGTGACGCATTCTAGTCGTATCACTGAAAAAAAGAAAGGATTAATTAAAACTATTCGGTCGTTTCTGGTGCAGTTGGTGAAGTTTCATTCGATTGCACAGGTACGGTCGGCGCAGACTGAACAGATCCCAAACTATAGGCATTCGAGGTTTGTTGCTTGGCCAAAATCGCCAAAGTCAGACTGGTCACGAAGAACAGTGCAGTAAAAATCGCAGTTAAACGGGTCATGAAATTACCCGAACCTGAAGCTCCAAATACTGTCGCTGCACCACCGCCGCCGAAAGAGGCACCAGCATCTGCACCTTTACCATGCTGAACCAAAATCAAGACAATCATCAAAACAGCTAAGATAATATGTACTACCAGCACAAAAGTTTGCATGCTGAACTCCTAATTATTGTGTATTTGCAAATGCATGAGCAATTTTATGGAACGACTCAGCATTGAGTGATGCACCACCGACCAATGCCCCATTGATATCTGGGCAGGCTGCTAACTCTACTGCATTTTCCGGCTTGACACTACCACCATATAAAATCGCCATACTCTCGCCATAGCCCGTAATCTGGCTTAAACCTTGACGGATTTGTGCATGCATGGCCTGCGCATCTTCAGGAGAAGCTGTTTTACCTGTACCAATCGCCCAGATCGGCTCATAGGCAATCACGATATTTTTCCATTGTTCGGCTTCAACCACAGCAGCGATATCACAAATCTGTTGTAGCACTACAGCTTCTGCCTGCCCTGCTTCACGTTGTTCCAGGCTTTCACCAACGCAATAAATCACGGTCAAACCGGCACTTAAGGCATTCTTGATTTTCGCATTTAAAATATCAGCATTTTCCGCAAATATTTCACGGCGCTCAGAATGACCCACTAGTACATAGTGAATTTGACTATCGGCCAACAATTCAGCACTGACTTCACCAGTGTAGGGACCTGTTCCAGAAATACGTGAAACATCTTGTGCTACGGTATAAATCGGACGAACCGCAGATGACAGCTCTGCCTGAATCTGGCTTAAGGCAATGGCAATCGGTGCCACACCTAAATGACATTGATCTTCGGCAATTGGCGCAGTTTCCAGCAAATTCTTAATACCACGCACCAAGCTCAATGCATCTGCCTGCACCGGATTCATTTTCCAGTTACCTATCACCCAAGGGGTAATCGTCGAAACCGACATAATTAACCTATTTCATTTACATATTTTGAATTGGGCACATTCTACACGGAATTGGAAAATTAAAAGAATAGTTTTCTTATCACTCATTCTCAGTTTAGACTATCCAAAATGGTTATTTTTTGTTATCACTTAAAAAAATGGGGACTTCTTCCAACCAGTTCATGCTTTTACTGGAGATGAGGAAGCTAGCAGCACTCTTGGCTATGGTATTTTTACGTAACAAACGTATAATTTTAGTATAGCAATTAAAAGAATTTGATGAGTAGGCATTTATAGCATGACAGCATTACAGGGGTCGCCAAGATTTACCGGATTTATTCGTCGTTTGGTCGAGGAAGGCGTCATCTCGGCTGAAGATATGCGCAGTGCATTAGCGCATGCCAAACAAGAAAAAATCGATATTGTGGCTGAGTTAATTAACCAGCAGCAGCTTTCTCCGACCGTCATTGCTGAAACGATTTCAGTTGAATTTGGCGAACCGCTGTTTGATATCAGCGCCTATGATCCTGCCCAAATTTTGCGGGATGCGATTGATGAAAAGCTGATTACCAAGCATCGCATCCTGCCGATTTTTAAAAATTCCAGTATTTTATATGTTGCGATCAGTAACCCCACCAATATCGAAGCAATTGATGCAGTCCGTTTTTCGACTAAACTCAATATTGAAACCATTATTGTTGAACACAATAAACTTGAAAAACTGATCGAGCAGAATTTTACCGAAGAAAGTACCTTTGAGTTTGATGAAGACTTTGATCTGGATGTTGATGTCGAATCTGCTGATCCGAATAAAGAAGAGGATGACAGTAACAAGGGTGAAGAAGCCCCTATTGTTAAATATATCAATAAGTTACTCATAGATGCGATCCGTATGGGGGCTTCAGACTTACATTTTGAACCTTATGAGAAAATCTATCGGGTACGTTACCGGGTCGATGGGGTATTACGCCAGATTGCAACACCACCACTACAGCTAGCAACTCGTTTATCTTCACGTCTTAAAGTCATGTCGCAAATGGACATTTCAGAAAAACGGGTACCGCAAGATGGCCGAATCAAATTAAAACTTTCTAAAAATAAAGCCATTGATTTCCGTGTCAACTCTCTCCCTACCCTGTTTGGTGAGAAGCTGGTACTGCGGATTCTGGATCCCTCCAGCGCGATGTTGGGAATTGATGCACTAGGTTATGAACCGGAACAAAAAGACCTTTTTATGCAAGCGCTGGACAAACCGCAAGGCATGCTCCTGATCACTGGTCCAACAGGTTCCGGTAAAACCGTTTCACTGTATACCGGTCTGAATATTCTCAATCGTGAAGATACCAATATTTCGACAGCGGAAGATCCGGTCGAGATTAACTTACAAGGGATTAATCAGGTCAACGTCAATAATAAAGTTGGCCTGACCTTCTCTGCGGCACTAAAGTCCTTCTTACGTCAAGACCCGGATATCGTAATGGTCGGTGAGATCCGGGATCTGGAAACTGCCGAGATTGCGATTAAAGCGGCGCAGACCGGTCATATGGTGATGTCGACGCTGCATACCAATAGTGCGCCTGAGACTTTGACCCGTTTACGCAATATGGGGGTGCCTTCTTTCAATATTGCCACTTCAGTCAACCTGGTCATTGCACAACGGTTGGCGCGTCGTTTGTGTTCACAATGTAAAAAACCTGCCGATATTCCGAAACAAAGCTTACTGGAGATGGGTTTTACCGAAACCGACTTGCAGCAACCTGAGTTCCAAATTTATGAACCGGTGGGCTGCAATGAATGTCGTGAAGGCTATAAGGGTCGTGTGGGTATTTATGAAGTCATGAAAGTAACACCCGAAATTTCCAGAATTATTATGGAGGACGGCAATGCACTTGAAATTGCCGATGCTTCCGCACGTGCAGGTTTTAACAATTTACGCCGGTCAGGTTTAGTCAAGGTGATGCAGGGGGTGACTTCTTTACAGGAAGTCAATCGTGTCACCAGCGAATGATCGGGCGCTGATCTAAAATAAGGATAAAGGTATGGCAGCAGTAAAGAAAGGCCAGATGATGCCGATCTTCAGCTATGAAGGAATTGATCGTAAAGGGGCAAAGATCAAGGGAGAATTGCCAGCAAAAAATATGGCTTTGGCCAAGGTCACCCTTCGAAAACAAGGTATCAGCATCAAGACCATTCGGGAAAAGAAAAAAAATATTCTCGAAGGCTTGATGAAGAAAAAAGTCTCAACACTGGATATTACGATTTTTACCCGACAATTGGCGACCATGATGAAAGCCGGGGTACCACTGGTACAAGGCTTTGAGATTGTCGCAGAAGGTCTGGAAAATCCATCCATGCGTGAAGTTGTACTGGGAATTAAAGGTGAAGTCGAGGGGGGTAACACTTTCGCTGGAGCACTGCGTAAATATCCACAGTATTTTGATAATTTATTTTGCTCTTTAGTTGAATCAGGTGAACAATCGGGTGCTCTTGAAACTATGCTCGATCGTGTAGCAATTTATAAAGAAAAAAGCGAACTGCTCAAGCAAAAAATCAAAAAAGCTATGAAATACCCTATATCAGTCATAGTGGTAGCTATTGCTGTTACTATCATCTTAATGGTTAAGGTTGTTCCTGTATTCCAAGAACTATTTCAAGGCTTTGGTGCTGATCTTCCCGCCTTTACACAACTGGTTGTCAACATGTCTAACTGGTTCCAGCAATACTGGTTCCTATTAATTATTGGTATCGGGATAGCGATTACAGCATTTTTAGAAGCCAAAAAACGCAGTAAAAAATTCCGTGATTTTCTGGATAAAGCAGCGCTCAAGGCACCGATTTTCGGGGATCTGGTGTATAAGGCGATTATTGCCCGTTATAGTCGCACTCTGGCCACGACTTTCGCAGCCGGGGTACCCTTGATTGATGCACTAGAATCTACTGCCGGCGCCACCAATAATGTAGTCTATGAAAATGCTGTGATGAAAATCCGTGAAGATGTCGCTACTGGTCAACAGCTACAGTTTGCCATGCGGGTCACCAACAAGTTTCCTTCCATGGCCATCCAAATGGTCGCAATTGGTGAAGAATCAGGTGCATTAGATGCCATGCTGGATAAAGTTGCTACCCATTATGAAAATGAAGTTGATAATGCAGTAGATGGCTTAACCTCGATGATGGAACCATTGATTATGGCTGTTCTAGGTGTTCTTGTCGGTGGTCTGGTAATTGCCATGTATCTTCCAATCTTCCAAATGGGTTCAGTCGTTGGCTAATCAGCAGGTTAAATATCTTGTTCAGTAATATTATTTCTTATTTTATTCAAAACCCAACGGCGTTGTATATCGCAGTTGGGCTTTTTAGTTTATGTATCGGCAGCTTTCTGAATGTGGTGATCTACCGCACTCCCAAGATGATGGAACAGGAATGGCGTACCGATTGCCAGATGTTTTTGCATCCGGAACAGCCGGTGATTGATGAAGCGAAATTAAGTTTAAGCAAACCCGCTTCGACTTGCCCTAAATGTCATCAGCCAATCCGCTGGTACCAGAATATTCCAGTTATCAGCTGGCTGGTCTTGCGCGGCAAGTGCGGCAACTGCCAGAATCCCATCAGTATCCGCTATCCACTGATTGAGCTTCTGACCGCGGCCTGTGCACTACTTGTCGTAGCAGTATTTGGCCCGACAATGCAAATGCTGTTTGGACTGATCCTGACTTATGTGCTGATTGCCCTAACCTTTATTGATTTTGATACCAAGTTATTACCGGACCGTTATACCCTGCCCCTGGCTGCACTAGGTCTGGGCGTAAATAGTTATGCACTCTATACCTCCCCAAGCTCTGCCATCTGGGGCTACATCATTGGCTTTTTATGTTTATGGATAGTGTATTACCTGTTTAAAATCATCACCGGTAAAGAAGGTATGGGCTATGGCGATTTTAAACTGCTTGCGGCTTTGGGCGCCTGGATGGGTCCATTATTATTGCCTTTAATTGTGCTGCTGTCTTCCCTGGTAGGTGCGATTATTGGCATCATTCTGCTAAAAGTTCGCAAGGAAAATCAGCCTTTTGCTTTTGGTCCTTATATTGCGATTGCCGGCTGGATTGCTTTTCTTTGGGGTGAACAAATTATGAAAGTGTATTTAGGTCAATAAATTGAAATTTGTACTCGGTTTAACTGGTGGGATTGGCAGTGGCAAGTCTGCTGCCAGTCACTGGTTTGAAGCACAAGGGATCACGGTAGTCGATGCCGATGTGGTAGCACGTGAAGTGGTCGAACTTGGGCAGCCTGCACTTACCCAGATTCAGCAGGCTTTTGGCGATTGGGTACTGCTTGCCGATGGCTCACTGAATCGGCGTGCCTTACGTGAATATATCTTCCAATCTCCTGAAGCACGCAAGACCCTGGAAAGTATTACTCATCCGGCAATTCGCATTTCCATTATCCAGCAACTACATGCTGCGCAAAGTCCCTATGCCATTCTGGTTTCACCACTTTTATTTGAAACCAATCAGCACGAACTCACCCAGCATACCTTACTGATTGACGCCACCATCGAACTGCAAATTGAGCGGGCCTCACAACGTGACGGCCAGAATATCGAACAAATTCGCAATATCATTGCTGCCCAAATGTCCCGCGAACAAAAGCAGACCATGGCCGATGATATTGTCCTAAATGATGGTCATCTGGATCATCTCTATGCCCATCTCAGACTATTACATCAAAAATATTTAAACATGGCAGCCAGCTGAAGCATAAAAAAAACAGTCTAATTAAGACTGTTTTTTTTGTTCTGCTAATTTTCGGCTTAGACTGTCCTGATGCTGTAACCAGCGCCATGGCTGTAAGGCCCCAACTGCCATACCCATCAGGCCACACACCATGGCCAGACTTAAAGTTTCATTTAATAAAGGTACAGCCAGAATTGCCGCAATAAAAGGTGCAAGATTGGTAATACTGCCTGCCTTAAATGCACCAAGACGCTTGATGGCTTCTACATAACTTAAAGTAGCAATAATCACCACAAATATGCCGTGAAAAATGGTCTGAAACAGTAAATGCTCGGGTTCAGGCACACTCAGGTTTTTCGGTAAAAATAGCAGATAAATCGGCACATAAACCACTGCCGACCAGATCGCGACACCACACATTGCCTGCCATGCAGTTAGCTGATATTTACGCAATAAAACGGTAAAAATCGCCCAAAGTATAGCACTAATAAAAAACAGTCCGTCTCCTGCTCCAAAGGCCACACCAGTTTCCCTATACATCAGCATACTCATGAGACATAGTACTACGATCATAATGATCAGGCTGGCCCAGGTATGTTTATCAAAAGCCTGCCCCATCAGAAAAAAAGCCATAATCGCGGTACAGATTGGAATACAGCCATTCAAGAAAATTGCAGCATGGGCGGTAGGTGCGTAGTGAAAAGCGCTATAGGCAAACAGGCAGTAAATCACCCCACCAATCATCGCTAAAATAAAAGGCTCTTTTTTCAGTAAAAAAGCGGCCTCTTTACGATAGAGCAAGATCGGCATCAGAATCAGGAAGGCCAGAGAAAAACGCAAGGCCACAATATCCCAGGCACTGATCTGCCAAAGTGCATTCAGGCGGGCCGTTAAGGTAAAACCGCCCCAGATGCACATGGTAACAACTAAAAAAACATAGCCTTGGGTACGGTCTGACAATGCCATCATCAATTAAAGGTTACGCTGACGGCAGGCTTCATACAGTGCCATACCTGTAGCCACACTGACATTCAGACTTTGCAGATTACCTGCCATCGGGATATACACGGTCTGATCACATTGGCTTTGCGTAATCGGACGTAGGCCAGTATCTTCCGCACCCATCACCACACAGACGCCGGTACCGGTGAAATCAAAATTCTGGATCGGTAGTGCTTTTTCATCCAGCATGGTACCCACAACACGAACATTAAAATCTTCTTTGATTTGACCCAAAGTACGCGCCAGATTGGTCACCTGAATGAATTTGACTTTGTCCGCACCACCTGCAGCCACTTTACGTGCTGTCGGAGTTAGGGTAGCTGAACGATCACGTGGCGCAATCACCGCTTCCACACCCATTGCAGCGGCTGTACGGATACAGGCACCGAGATTATGCGGATCGGTAATATGATCCAGGGCCAATAACAACGCTTGAGGATTTGCGCTCAACAGTGATTCAAGATCTTTTTCATTCAGGGTTGGATAAGCACGTACCGCAGCGACCACGCCTTGGTGAAACGGTTGCCCGGCCAATTTCTCCAGTTTGTCACGGCTGGCTTGCTGCACACTGATCCCAAACGGTTCAGCCAGTTCCAGCACACGCTTTAAACGCTGATCATCGCGTCCTTTGAGAGTGAATAATGTCAAGACACGTTCAGGCTCAAGCTCTAACAATGACTCCACTGAATGTACGCCATAAAAATATTCAGGTTTTGCCATGAACGACCTCTAGATTAGTTATATAAAAAAGAAAAATCCCGTAAAGCTGACTTCACAGGATTTCTATGGCTGATTAGTTTAACCGATTCGCACTGAAATTTCTTGCACGGTTTGCACTGATCTTGAATCTGGACTTAACCTTCAAAATGGCAGACATAGTCCAGCACATCATCGGTTTCAATTTTAAAACGGCTATTGCCCGGCACATAGAAAGACTGTCCCGCACGGAACAACTCACTTTCTTCACTATCGCCAATCTGAACACGGCATTCACCTGAAACAATTTCCATGCGCTCAGGAACATGTGTTTCAAAGGTCAAGGCATTTTCTGATGGCAGAATGACACCCAAAGTTTTTTTGGTCCCGTCTTCAAATTGTACAATGTGGCTAATACACAACCCGCCGAAATATACATTAGATTTTTTAAGTACAGATACATGATCAAACTGAGCTGACATGCGATTTCTCCAGATAAAGCATTTTGTAATATTTTGATTGCTGTAGTTTAAATGTGCACCCTCAACTAATCAATCGAAGTTTATCGACGCCGATAAAATATTCTGTATCGCTGAATCCCTTCTATTTGTAGGATGTTTTGGCCTGTATTTTGCTGGTAGATGAGCTTCAGTTTCGATTTGTGCATTCTCTTTTGAAATAAGCTGAATTGAGTCATTAATTTAAAGATTGGGGATGTCAAAAATATGAAAATCAGCAGTGAATTAACGGACTTCTGAGTCAGCTTCTTGCGAAAATACAGTGAAATAAGCATATATGAATCGTTAAAATTTAAGATAGAATGAAATTGATTCATCCTGATTTATAATAATCACAGCCATGTTGTGACCCCAATCCAACATCAGGCTATTTCAATCAAACTTTTCGCAGCCCGGATGCGTTTATGCTGACACATTTAACTCTGATCAATTTTGCTTTAGCCGAGCATCTTGCTATTGATATTGATAAAGGTTTTAACGTTTTAACCGGTGAAACCGGTGCAGGTAAATCCCTCTTACTGGATGCATTGTCTGCTTGTTTGGGTGAGCGAACCGATACCAATTATGTGCGTTATGGCTCAGAAAAAGCCGATGTCACTGCCAGTTTTAGCTATCAGGAACACAGTCCTGAAGCCGCTTGGTTAAAAGAACATGAACTGGATGATGAGTCAGGTGAAATTCATTTACGCCGGGTGATTTTTGCCACTGGCCGCAGCAAGGCCTGGATCAATGGACGTCCGAGCAGCCTGTCTGAACTGAAAGAAATTGGGCGTTTACTGGTACAACTTTATAGCCAGCATAGCCAGCAGCAACTTCTGGAACCACCTTATCCAAAACACTGGCTGGATCGCTATAGCAATTTTTATACACCAGCTCAGGAAGTGCGGGACGCTTATAGCACCTGGCAGAAAAATATTCGTCAGCATCAGGCAGCGCTAGATGCACAAGCGACCCGTAAGCAACGCATGGAAACCTTGGAACTGCAGCTAGAAGAACTGGAAGACATTGTTCAGACGGATTATCCGGAAATTGAGCAGGAATTTGATCGGCTCTCGCATCATGAAGCCATCATGCAGGACTGTGTCTATAGTCTGAATGTGCTGGATGAAGCTGAACAGAATATCACTCAGGAACTGGCATCAATTATGCGTCGGGTCGAATCGCATGCTGGACGCAGTGAGCAGCTCTCCGGGATTTATACTTCCCTGCTGAATGCCCAAAGCGAACTTGAAGATGCAGCAGCGAATTTACGCCAGTTCATGGATCGGCAAAGTTTTGATCCGGAACGTATGGAAGTATTGAATTCAACTTTGGAAATCTTCCATCGTCTGGCACGTAAATATCGTACCCAGCCAGAATTACTCAAAGAAGAATATGAAGCCTGGCAAACCGAATTAGAACAGCTGCATCAACTGGAAGATCCGGAAACACTGGCTGAACAGGTCGCGGTTTCTTATCAGGAGTTTCTGGATAAAGCCCAACATCTGGATCAGATTCGCCGTGAAGCCGCAGCACCGTTGGCCAAGCAGCTCACTGAGCAGGTCAAACAACTAGCATTGCCTGAAGCACATTTTGAGTTCAAGTTTGAGCCTTTGGAGCATCCCTCTAGTGAAGGTCTCAGCTTTATTCAATTGCTGTTTACTGCCAATAAAGGCATTCCGGCACAGCCTTTGGCCCGGGTTGCATCAGGCGGTGAACTCTCGCGTATTGCGCTAGTGATGCAAGTCATGAATGCGGAAAAAACCGAAGCTGAAGTGCTGGTCTTTGATGAAATTGATGTCGGGATTAGTGGTGGTACCGCAGAGATTGTCGGGCGTTTACTGGCCGATCTGGCCCAGCATGTACAGATTCTGTGTATTACCCATCAGGCACAAGTGGCAGCACAATCTGATCAGCATCTACTGGTAAAAAAACAGCAGACTGATCCTGCCAGCAGCACAATCATCAACCTTGAAGAAAATGAAATTATTCAGGAGCTTGCAAGAATGACAGGCGGTGTAGAGATTAGTGAAACCACCTTGCAACATGCCCGCCAGTTACGTCAGCTGAAATTTCAGCAGGCTTGAGCTACTTGTAAAGCGACACATAAAAAATCCCTGCATTTAGGTCAGAGATTCTTTATGTGTTAAAAATCATTCGAACTAATATTAACTTACCATTTTACAGGTTGATCGCTTGAACCTGGCGTCATTTCATAGCCCGGTGATGAATCATAAGATTGACCAGTCTGAGACTGTACAGGCTGTAATTTTAAGCCCTGTAAAATTTCCGGGTTTAAGCCCTGAGCAATTTTATCCGCCGTACTGTCATTTAAACTATTGGTCAGAATATTCTGTGTCATTAAATTAGACAGAGTTCGATTGAAAGTGCCCGCTGCTACCACTTTACTGGTATTGGCTTCAATGACACGCCAGCTTAAACGCACTTGTTCAGCGCCGGCATTCAAACCATACATTTGCTGATGGCTGGCACTAGACAGATCATTAATTCGTCCCACCAGTAAATAGTCTGCTCCAACTTTCTGACCGATACGCGCCAGCTCATGCGGTGCACCATCCCAATACAGGAATGCATTTTCAGACTGCATTTCATCCAGATAATGACGATCTACCACACTCAACTGTCCGCTTTGAGCCAGATAATTTCCTAAAGTATCGGATAATTCCTGACTAAACTCATAGGCAGATGTGTCATTGGCCAGTCGGTTATTTTTCTCGGCCATCTGGAATGGCAATACTGCAATCCTGCGCAAATGCTGGTCTTGTACAGTCGATTCAAACTTCACCACATGTGCGCGAACTTTGGCACGGTAATTATTTTTTGCACCCGTCACACTCAGTACCTGAAACTTGGTCACTGAACCTGAACCTTGATTTGCCACACTAAAAACTGGTGAAACTTTACCGTTATAACTCCAGCCCTGATTATTCACCGATACAGAAACAGTCTCTTCATAATTCATTTGGGAAGAAACTGAAGCACCATTTACCGATTGCACAGCAATTAATAAGGCTTCAGAAATCGCCTGGTGTTGAGTTGGACCACTTCCACTGGCTTCTTTAACCACTTCTTTAATGGCTGCAAAGGCCGGAGCGCTCAACAATCCAGACAACAGGCCTGCAAGTAATATTTTTTTCATATTATATTCTTCTACAGTCACTGTGCCAAAAGCACAGTGACCTTCATTGAAATTACAGACCAAAAGTCGAGCGTTTGCCTGCCTTACGGATTTCTTTCTCGCCAGTCCACTCTACGATACCAGTTTGCAGGTTTTGCAATTTAAAAGTGAACTTGTAATACACATCACTCTTGCCACCGGCATTCTTCACAATACTCGACAAGTTGCCATTTAGCATAAATTCGGCACCAATATGACCACCGGCACGTACTGCTGTTGACTGGTTCACCATACCGCTTTGCTTTTGATAAGCTAGCTGCTGTGCCACCGCATTCACCGATTTCATATCAACAAAACGAAATTTTCCAGAATTGATTAGTTTGTTCTGAATACTGTCAGTAATCGATTCGGTATCGATATGTTCCTGGGTTTTGTTATGAATCCGATCAAGGACAATGACCGGACGGCGGTTTTGGGTCATTTGCACCACTGGCGGGAACATCAACATGTCATCCACCATTTTGGCTGCAATCATTTGCAAGTCAGTTGAACCAAAGTCTGTGGTTAAGGTTTCGACTGCTTGGGCATCACCATAACTTACTGAACCAGTAGAGGCACAGCCACTAAGCAGTGTCGTAGTTGCCAATGCGGCGAAAATCAATTTTGCGTTCATTTCAAGTCTCTCTTATTTTTTCAAATACACAACAACATCAACAGCAGATGGATTTGGCGCCAAGGACTGCACACCTTTGGTTTCACGTCCGGTTAACTGGATCGGCTTCCAGATGGCACCTTCAGGATTAACTTCCACACCTTGTGCATCCACCCAAACAATCTTGTAGCTAAAATCTTTATTGTTAAAACGGCGGTTTTTGATCGCGATTGAAGCACGCTTTAAATCACCAACCAAGCTCATATTCACACGTTCCACAAAGACTTCCGTAGTTAATACCGGATTATTGGTAATGGTGCGGATACTCATTTCATTATTGGCATTGGTTTGGGTAGATAAGGCATTCGGTGCGGTACAACCCACCATGAACAGCGCCCCTAAACCAAGTACAGCAAAGCTAAATTGACGTTTCATATTGTTCCCTTATTTATGATTAATGTGGAATGGTGCTTACACTAGCCGTAATTTTGTCATTAACATGATGGGCATAGACAAACACTGTTTGATTGGCTTTCACATCTAGGGTGACCGGAGAGCTAGATACACTCCCGCTAGAAAGTTGTAAATTATGTTTGCCCGGCGTTAAATTTAAGCGCGCAATCTGGGCATTACTCGGCAAGGTACTCCAGCCACGCAAGTCAGCACGCTCAGTCGCCATATTTAAGACGTTACCGGCAAGTTGACCAAACACACCAAACTGGTTACCAAGTTCTTTTTGTGCGGCATATTTTGCAGTGGCGCGCAGCACCTGACTGCTCACATTCGCCATAATTTTTTCTTTGAGGTCCTTGACGGCCAAAGCACCAATATCACTAATCACATAACTGTCTTGTAAAGCTTTATTATTGACTTTCACTTTCAGGCTAGTTGGTATCACATAGGTACTTGGTTCATAGGTCGCAAAAGCAATATTGATTAAACCGCCTGGTGTAGGGACATCAATTTTATTTTCCACCTTTTGCGGTACAATTCCCTGTTCGATAAATACAATCACCGGAACACTACCCTTCTTATGCTGTGTGACCAGTTGATCCAGACGTTTCACGTCTTCGGAAATTTGCTTATCTGGTTGTAACTCATAAGCTTTCTTATAATCAACCAAGGCATCATTGTATTCACCCAAGGTTTCCCATAAATTGGCTGCCATATAAAAAGCGTAGGCATTCTGATAGCTGTTCTTAATCTTGCCGGCTATGGGGTCCAGACCGACAAAAGCTTCATCCAGCACACTTAGATTCTTCTCTGCTTCCGTGTTTTTAGCTACTTTGTCTTTTTTCTTTTCTAGTTCTTTTTGGTGCAACAATTCGATTTCACGCTGGAGGCCCTGAGCCACGCGCATTTCTACCGCAGCAGCTTCCAGATCCTTTAAGAAAATATAGTTTTTAGCTTGGGAAATATGCGCCAGCACCTGCTCATGTGCTGGTACCAGATAAGGCACTACAGAGTCATTGCTGACCATGGCAAGAGCCTTAAACCCCATTCGGGACACACTAATTTTGGCCCGATTTTTTTGTTTTTCTAACAGCGTAAAGGCTTGCTTATAATAATCTCGGCTTTCTTCATATTGATGGTTAACTTGTAATAAGCGGGCTTGTTCAAGTAAATATAAAACTCCATCCTTTGAATCAGCTTTGTCCTTAAACTGAGTAATGAGGTTTTCAGATAAAGCGCTATTCAAATGACTACGGAAAAAACTACCTTCTTCATTATAACTACTAAATACTGCTGCCTGTGAAGTGACCGACACAGAAAATAGCGCAGAAATTAAAGTCCCTTTTAAAATATGATGCATAACAACCCCATTAAAAAAATAAATTAAAGATGAAAATTTCTGCATTCTACGAACAAAGCAATATGGTTTCAATATGTATATTTTGTATAATAATTGAAATATTCTGTACAATATATCGCAAATTTATTACATAAATAAACAAATATTATAGTTTTTTGCCTAGGGCGTGTCCTCATTTGAAGAATTGGTTTTAAATACTTAAAATCCTCCTTTGAGTTATTTTTATTTCTATATTTTCAATGGCACGTACTCTTCTTACCGATGATATTGGGCAGCAAATTCAAGATACTATGCGATTACACGGTTGTTACTGTTCAAAAAATAGTAGAAATATCATGGAAGCCATCTTATGGAAACTACGTACGGGTGCGACATGGCGTGATATTCCTCAAGAACTTTGCCCTTGGCAAACTGCTTACAATCGCTTTAATCGCTGGGTAAGTAAGGGATTATGGGATAAATTTTTTTTAAATTACGAGGCATTCTGGATCAGGAATGGGTATTCATTGATGGAAGCTACATACGCGTGCATCAACATGCAAGTGGAGCTCGGAATGGTTTCGAAAGAGCAATTGGACAATCACGTGGTGGACGAACAACAAAAATACATCTTGCAACCGACGCGAATGGATTACCGATTGATTTTAAAATCACTGGGGGTGGCGTCCACGACAGTCAAGTTGTAAAACAACTGATTGATACTGTAGGCGAGGCAACTTATCTCATTGCTGATAAGGGGTATGATGCTGATCGCATTAGAATATATGCCCAGAACAAGGATATGATTCCCATCATTCCAATGAGATCAAATAGTAAAAGATCGAATAAGGAGTTTGATAAATATCTATATAAATTAAGACATTTAGTTGAAAATGTGTTTGCGAGATTGAAGCATTTCCGAGCGATTGCAACCCGATTTGATAAGCTTGCACGAAATTACCAGTCTATGATTTACATTGCTTGCATGTTTATTTGGTGTAAAGCCAAATGAGGACACGCCCTAATATTGACCATATTTTAATCACCTGAAACTATGTATCGAAATATAGTTAGAGCTTAATTAATGAGCTGAGATTGTAATAACTTACCTTTAGTTTTCAGATAAATTCTATTTAAAAGCAAGAAACTATATATAGTCTACTTTTAACCATGAATGATCTATTGTTATTATTTAATTCATTCCACCACAATATATTTAATATTTTTTATTAAAATTTAAGTAAGTTTTTACTCGGTTTATCTGGCTGTTTTAGCATAAATAAAAAACGCTTAAAACTACCTCCCATCATTTAAATAAAATCACTGAAGGTCTTTTTAAAAGGAATTTTAAAACCGGCCTTAACCTGTTCATGCCTGATTTACCCCATATCCAAGTTGTCAGCCTAAGCATTTTATGGGATAACTAGCAGGAAGAAAGCCGCTGTTTGAGTGATTACAATTAGGCCCGTAGGCCATGCTTCACTTTTTCAGACTGCATAGCATACTGACTTTGGGAGAACTGCTCAGGTGACCAAACAGTTTCTGACACATCGTTGTCTGATTGCACCACCGCATGCGAATGATGATTTTTTTGCACAGACGGTCATTTATCTCGCGCGTCATGATGAAGATGGTGCCCAAGGCATCATTATCAATCGACCTGCCGGCATTCAAATTAAAGAATTGCTGAATGATCTTGATATTGAAGCAGACAATGTCAATCCGCATGAAGTATTACAAGGCGGCCCTTTACGCCCTGAGGCCGGTTTTGTCTTGCATACTGGTCAGCCGACCTGGCATTCCTCCATCGCCGTAGGTGAAAATGTCTGCATTACCACTTCCAAAGATATTCTGGATGCCATTGCGCATAATGAAGGGGTCGGTCGCTATCAGATTGCCCTCGGTTATGCCAGTTGGGGCAAACACCAGCTGGAACAGGAAATTGCCCGTGGTGACTGGCTGATTTGTGATTCCGATATGGATCTGATTTTTAACCTCCCTTATAACGACCGTTGGGACGCTGCCTATAAAAAAATGGGTGTAGACCGCAACTGGTTATCTTCCGAGATTGGACATGCCTGATGTAAACGTGCCACAAACCATTATGGCGTTTGATTTTGGTACACAAAAAATGGGAATGTCAGTTGGACAATCCCTGATTGCAAGTGCCAATCCCCTGCCCTTATTTCCCATGAAAGATGGTATCCCCAACTGGGATGAACTGCTCAAAATCGTGAAAAGCCATCAACCGAATTTATTTCTGGTCGGTTTGCCATTGAACATGGATGATAGTGAATCCGAGCTGTCGACACGGGCGCGAAAATTTGCCCGCCGTTTACGTCATCAGACCAATATTGAAACCTGGATGGTGGATGAACGTCTGACCACCCGTGAAGCACGCGATGAACTGGAGCATTATCAGGCTCAAGGTCGCGGCAAGAAACTCTCTGCCGACAGCATTGCAGCTGCCTTGTTGATCGAAAGCTGGTATCGTCATCCTGCCGGGATCACGCCTTAATCTGTTTTGAAAATTTTTAAATCAGCATCCTTTAGGGTGCTTTTTTATGCTCAAAAATGCTTCTTAAGGATAAAAATAACGAAAAGTCAGGTTAATTCGTGGTGTCAAAACTTTGCTGGTTTTGCTAATACTGTGCTTCCAGTGTTGCTGTGTCGCGCCACGCATCACAATTAATTGCCCACTATGTAACAGCACATCGACTTTATCACTGCGAATTTTATGCTTAAAGCTCATTTTGCGGGTGGCTCCCAGACTCAGAGAAGCGATGACATTTTCCCGAGAAGTGCCTGTATATAGCGCCGGTTCATCATCACTATGCCAACCCAAGCCTTGAGAACCATCTTCATACAAATTGGCCAGACAGGAATTAAAGGGATGACCGACCAGAATTTCAATATGCTGCTTTAAACGGAATAATCCGGGTGTCCATACCTGAGCTTGTTTGAGCGTACCAGAATAACGATACTGATAATGTTCATCGCCATACCAGACCACCTGGCGACCTGTGACATGGTGCTTGCCAAATAAATGCACTTCATCATGTTGCCAGGCCAGCTGACTGAGAAAATGCTGTAGATACTGCTGGCTTTGTTCCTGATCCAAAATCAGGCCATAATCTTCTACTACCCCATCAAAAGGTAATACATTGGCTTGCGGCTGGGGTGCAAATAAATCGAGCGTCATATCAATCAGATCCAGTATCCACATGAAAATACTGACATTCGACCTAAAGGATTACAACTGCTCTTCACAAATGACTACAACATTTATGCTTGTGGCTGGCATGATTCCTGCCTAGACTGAATTCAACTTTCACAATAAAAATAATCCTTTTATGAACTTATGGCAGCTGTTTCAGAAACTTCGTCCCTTTGTTCAGCCTTACCGGTTGCTGGTGATTGCCACACTGATTCTCACCCTGATCGGTTCATTCACCGCACAGGTCAATGCCATTACCTTGCAATATGCGGTCGACAGTATCAATTCGTTACTCGAAGCCGGTCAAGGACTGGAACAAGGCTGGCATATTCTGATCACGATTTCGGCAATTTTGCTCGGCAAAGAAATTATTAATGCCTTTGTCCAGTTCGGGCAGAAGTTCTATGGAGAGAAACTGCGGATTTTTGTCTCTCAGGATCTGGCCCAGGGGATTATTGAAAAGTTTTTAAAATATCGTCTGGAATTTTTTAATCAGGAAAATAACCAGGCCGGTAAATTACAGACCCGGATTGACCGTGGCATTGGCTCACTGACCCGTCTGGTACAAATCTTCTTTATTGATATTTTACCATTATTTACCAGTGCCATTGTGGCTTTGGGGTTGATGTACTATGCCAATGTCTATGTCGGTCTGGTTGCAACTGCCATTGTCCCGATCTATTTCTGGCTGACCTATAAACAGGCGCAAAAACTCGGGGGCTGGCGCCGCAGTCTTCGCGATGGCCGGGAGAAAAAGAGTCAAGGCATTCTCAGCATCATCAATTCGATTACCGTAATCAAATCCTTTAACCGAGAATCGATTGAATCGGAAAAGCAGTTGGGATTACAGCGCGAACTGACCGACAATCAGATGAAAACCCGCCAGACCAGTTTCCTGTTTGATGGCCTGAAAACTTTTCTGGAACAGATCGGGATTGTACTCATCATTATTCTAACCTCCTACTTTGTGCTGGATGGCCAGATGAGTATCGGCATGATCATGTTTCATGTGCTGCTATTTAACAATGTCTCTGCCCCGATCCGATCCCTGCACCGGATTTATGATGAAGTGAATGATGCCATGATCTATTCAGAAAGCTTTTTCAAGATTCTGGAAGCCGATGATGAAATTGAACAAAGCGGTCAGCAGAAACCGGTTGTCCAAGGCAAGTTTGAACTCAGTGGCGTGAATTTTTATTATCCAAACGGCCACCATGCTCTGAAAGATATTGATATGGAAATTCGCCCCAATAAAATTACCGCCTTGGTGGGCTTATCGGGTGCCGGAAAATCCACCCTGATCAGTCTGCTGGATAAATTTTATGAACCGCAGCAAGGCCAGATCAAACTGGATGGCATTAATCTGAAAGATTATGACACCCAATATCTACGCGATCATATTGGTCTGGTCTTGCAAAAAAACCATATTTTTCAGGGCACCATCTTTGACAATATCCGCTACGGCAAAACTACTGCCTCAATGGAGGATGTAATTGAAGCGGCAGAAAAAGCCTCGATTCATGAGCAGATTTTACAGTTACCGGATGGCTATGACAGCGATGCCTTGATGCTGTCTGGCGGCCAGCAGCAACGGATTGCCTTGGCACGGATGTTCCTGAAAAATCCACCAATCATTTTTCTGGATGAACCGACGGCGAGTCTGGATGCAATTGCCACGGAACAGATCAAACAAAGTCTGGACCAGATCAAGCAAGGCCGTACCGTGATCATCATTTCGCATAGCCTGTCGCAGATTATTGATGCAGATTATACCTATGTGATGAAAGAAGGAACGATTGCTGAACATGGTGAACACGATCAGCTTTATCATCAGCAAGGCGTATATAAGGAAATCTTTGATGCGATGGCCAAGAGCCTAAATATTGAAAAAATTGCCAAAACTTTTGAAGATGATGCTGAGGAAGAAACTCATAGTTAGCTTTTCTATCCCAATAAAAAACCTCCGAGCTGGAGGTTTTTTTATTTAAGTCTGGAACGTTTAACGCTGAACTTTCTGTTCAATTTCTTCAACGCTGGTATGACGCACATCAAAACCTTTGACCATATAGATCACCTGTTCCGAAATATTCCGGGCATGATCGCCAATTCTTTCTAGCGAACGCAGCACCCATAATACATTGATGACACGACTGATATGCCGCGGATCTTCAATCATATAAGTCATAAGCGTACGTGTGGCTGATTGATACTCACGGTCAATATCCGCATCTGCCAACATGACCTTCAAAGCTTGATCTACATCCAGACGCGCAAAAGCATCCAGTGCATCATGAATCATCACCCGCACCTGGTTGCCAATATGCCGGGTTTCCATATAACCGCGCGGTGAGCCGCCCTCTTCACATAAGCTTTGTGCAATTCGGCCTATTTTCGAGGCTTCATCGCCAATCCGTTCCAGATCGGTATTGGCCTTGGACATGGCAAGCACCATACGTAAATCAATCGCGGCAGGATGACGGCGCGCCAGAATCAGGGTCAGCGCTTCATCAATATCTCGTTCCATCTGATTGACGACATTATCTTGAAACTGCACATCTACTGCCATTGAGACATCTGTGTCCAATAGGGCATGAATGGCATTAGCTACCTGCTGTTCTACCAGTCCGCCCATCGTCATGAATTTGGTATTTACGTCCTGCAGTTCTTCATTAAATTGCGAAGAAATGTGATGACTTAATACAGGATTATTTGGACACAAGGAAAGCTACTCCTGAACGATAGAGGACAATGATCAATAATAAATCATATTAAAGCATATCTATGATGAAAGTTTGATGACAATAGTAGCCTCATAGAGGCTGAGGCGAATCATATTCAATCAGCCAGGCATTCAGCTCTGCCAGTTCCTTTTCGGTTAACTGCCCGACCGAGGCCTGCAATTGCAGCACATGCAACAGATAATCATATTTGGCATTCAAATAATCGGTCTTGGCAGAAAAGGCATTACGCTGTGCCAGCAACACATCGACCATGGTTTTTAAGCCTTCCTGATATTGGGCTTTAGACGCTTGTGAGACAATTTCCGAAGAGTCCATCGCGGCTTTACGTGCATTCAGTTTGGCCTGATCGGTTTCTACTTGCATAAAAGACTGTTTCACATCGGTATTGGCTTTGCGGATGGCCGCATCCAGTTGCGCTTCACTTTTTTGCACATTGACACCGGCCTGACGGATACTTTTTTGTGTGCGTCCACCGCTAAATACATTCCAGTTCACTTCCACACCTATCTGGTCGAAATCTCCATTGCTGGAGATAATCGTGGCCGGACTTTGCTTTAAATAGCCATAGGTTCCGACCGCTTCGACCTGCGGATAGAGTGCAGCCTGCTCGACCCGTTTGGCATCTTCAGAATAGCGCTTTTGCAGACGCGCTTGCAGAATATTCAGATTCTGGTTTTGTGCCAATTCGGTCCAGGACTGCATATCACTTGGAACCGGTTTCTGGAACTGGAAATCGTTGCGTAATACCGCCAGATTTTCCTGATAAGGGCCGATTAACTGTGCCAGCTGTTCTTGGGCCAGTACCAGCTGAACTTTAGTCGAAATCCGGTTGGCTTGGGCACTTTGATACTGGGCATTAGCTTCACTGACCTCACTACGCGCTACAAAACCTTCTTTGAGCTTAGCATTCATCATACGTAACTGTTCAGACAGTGCCTGCTCTTCCTGTAAATAAGCCTTAGTCAAAGACTGCTGACGCAAGATATTAAAATAAGCTTCGGCCACCTGTAAAATATGCTGCTGTTTTTGCAGCCGCAGATTGACTTCACTGAGTTCGACCGAGGTCTTGACCTGCTTATAGCCTTGCCAGGCATCCCAGCGGAATAAAGGCTGACGTGCAGTAACTGCCACCTGACGGGTTGTAGTACTTGAGGTAGTCAAACTGGCAAATTGTGGATCGGCCGGTGTATCGGTCGACTGGTTTTTACGGGTCACATTCCCAGATAAAGTCACGGTCGGCAGCAAATTTCCGCTGGCAATCCCCAGATTGAGCTGATCGGATTGGTACTGCAACACATTCGCCTGCCAATTTGGATCATTTTGCTGGGCGCGTGCATACGCTTCTTGTAAATCCAGGGCAAAAATCGCCGGACTAATTAATAGCAATAAACCGGCCATGACACTGAGTTTTAATTTCATTTTATAGTGTTAACCCCTAACAGCCATTCAGATCAAAAAATTCTGGCGCTTTAAGCTAAGCCATACTAAAGAGATCTCTTGAATTTTTACGTATGATTTTTATTAATTTTTTAATATAAAGATCAATTTTTATCCATCATTAATTCAATTTTCTGGCTCCCATACCGGCAATGTAACAAAGCAATTCACAATACTAAACATAGTATTTTAGTTTGATCTATACAATATCTCCCAGTAAGGCCGTTATTTTCTGAATTCACCTATATATACAGAGTCCTGAAGCATAGTGTTAATGCCATTCCCGTCGATATTCAAAGCCTGTTTGTTTGCTGGTAGCGTGCTGCTTCTTGGGGGCTGCCAACAGCCCTCAGATCCACAGATCCAGGTCGAACAGACTGAGGCGAAGCAAACGCAAAGTCCAGTCAGTGACTTTAGCCTCATGTGCCAGAATATTGAAAAAAATATGTCCCAGATTAATGACCAGCGCACGACGTTTGCGCTGGAACAAATTAATCAGGATCTTAAAGTGTGCCTGCCGTTGATGGAATTGGCGGAGCAGAAGCACCTGATGCAACGCTCTACCGAAATGTATCAGCGCTTTTTAAAGGTAGATCGCACCGAATTTCAGCAACGCGCCTTTGAGCAGTATGCACTGGAAATGGCCCAGCATCCGACCATTCAGCATGCGCATTTTCAACAGCTCACCTCACGTGACCAGTATCTGTTAAAACACAAGGGGCAGGCTTATGTAGAACTGCTGGATCTGGGTGATGGCACTTTACATTATCGCCGCAGCCCGGAATATCTGGTGCGTATTTTTGCCCCTTATTTACCAGCCGCTGAAAAAGCCTTTATTGAAAATCTGGCGGAACAGAATATGGAGCCGGTGCTGACGGAAAAACGCCTGCAGATTGAAGCCGCTGATATTGCAGCCCGCAGTCTGCTTTGGGAAGACTATCTCAAGACTTATCCGAATAGCAGTTATAAACGCGATGCTGAATATCTGCTGAAGCAATATACCTATTTCCTGTTTAGAGGTACCGAGCAATCACCGGTGTCGGAAGATTATCGCGATCGCTATGCCGTGGATACCAGTCATCTGGAAACTATTATCGGGCTGTCGAGCGGCCAGAAATCAACGCTGTCCACACAGGCACGCCTATTTCTGGAGTTTCTGGACATGACTCCGGAACAGCGCCAGCAAGTCTTGCCTGCCGATTATAGAAACCGCTCGGAAGCAGAACAGATTCTGTACTATGCCCAGATCAGTCCACCTTCACAAAAATATGATAAAGACTGTTTTACCGATGCCATCTGTATCTAGTTGGGATCAGTTTCACCTTCAATCAGTATGACCATGTCTAAATCAATCCTTGCTTAAAGTTGAGCGATTTAGACCTGTTTATTCTGCCTAAACTGAGCTAAGCTTTAGCCTCGCTTGACGGAGCGCGAGTAATGCCTCGCTGAGATCATGTGATTCCTTTTATTGTTATCAGGAATTGAGCATGAGTACCGTTGAACCTGATCAGGTTAATACCTGCGTAGGAATCAAGCCAGCTAAAAACCCAGCCCTTGCTTTATCTGTTCAGGATAAATCTGCCTACGTTTTTGGTCGTGCTTGATTCGTTGATGTCATTCATAAGGATCATAGCCATGAACCAGTTAACGAATCTTTCTTCTGAAACTTCTCTCTCCGCTCATGAACAGGAAGCACGCGATTTAACGCGAATTCTACCCGCTTCACGTAAAGTCTATCTGCAAGGTTCCCGTCCTGATATTCAGGTACCCATGCGGGAAATTTCCTTAAGTGAAACCCCGACCAGTCTGGGCGGCGAACATAATCCACCTTTGATGGTCTATGACACTTCGGGTGTGTATACCGACCCCAACGTGACGATTGACCTGAACAAAGGTCTGCCGAATATTCGTGAAAGCTGGATTGAGCAGCGCAACGATAGTGAAATTCTGGATCAGCTCAGTTCTGAATTTGGCCGCCAGCGTTTACGCGATATCCGTACCGCTGCGATCCGTTTCGCGCATATTCAAAAACCACGCAAAGCCAAATGCGGCCGCAACATCACCCAGATGCATTATGCCAAGCAAGGCATTATCACACCGGAAATGGAATACATTGCCATTCGTGAAAACCTACGTCAACTCGATGGTGTCGATATGCGGCAGCATCCGGGCCAGAATTTTGGTGCAAAAAACCTGACTGAAATTACGCCAGAATTTGTGCGTCAGGAAGTCGCCGCCGGCCGCGCGATTATTCCGGCCAATATCAATCATCCGGAACTGGAACCGATGATTATCGGGCGTAATTTTCTGGTCAAAATCAATGCCAATATCGGTAATTCTGCACTCGGTTCAAGTATCGAAGAAGAAGTCTCGAAAATGACCTGGGCCACGCGCTGGGGTGCAGACACGATCATGGATCTTTCGACTGGCCAAAATATTCATGAAACCCGGGAATGGATTATCCGGAATTCTCCAGTGCCGATCGGAACCGTACCAATCTATCAGGCACTGGAAAAAGTCAATGGTGTGGCCGAAGACCTGAGCTGGGAGATCTTTAAAGACACCCTGATTGAACAAGCCGAACAAGGCGTGGACTATTTCACCATTCATGCCGGCGTGCTTTTAAGATATGTACCGCTGACGGCCAACCGTTTGACCGGTATCGTATCGCGTGGCGGTTCGATCATGGCGCAGTGGTGTCTGGCACATCATCAGGAAAACTTCCTGTATACCCATTTCGATGAAATCTGCGAAATCATGAAAGCTTATGACGTATCGTTCAGTCTGGGTGATGGCTTACGTCCAGGCTGTGTGCAGGATGCCAATGACGAAGCACAATTTGCCGAACTCAGAACTTTGGGCGAACTGACCCATCGTGCCTGGGAGCATGATGTTCAGGTGATGATCGAAGGTCCGGGGCATGTCCCGATGCATATGATCAAGGAAAATATGGATCTGCAACTGGAAGTCTGTAAAGAAGCACCCTTTTATACCTTGGGGCCACTCACCACCGATATCGCACCGGGTTATGACCATATTACTTCGGCAATAGGAGCCGCGATGATTGGCTGGTACGGCACCGCAATGCTGTGTTATGTGACGCCGAAAGAGCATCTCGGTTTACCCAATAAAAAGGATGTCAAAGACGGCATTATTACCTACAAGATTGCCGCGCATGCAGCCGATCTGGCCAAAGGTCATCCGGGAGCACAGGCCCGGGATAATGCCCTGTCCAAGGCGCGTTTTGAGTTCCGCTGGGAAGACCAGTTTAACTTGAGTCTGGATCCGGACACGGCGCGCAGCATGCATGATGAAACCATGCCGAAAGCCGCGCATAAATCCGCGCACTTTTGTTCCATGTGCGGACCAAAGTTCTGTTCAATGAAGATTAGCCAGAATGTTCGTGATTATGCCAGTCAACAGGCCAATCCTGATCAGCCAGCAAGCTCTCAGGCCGAAATTGAAGCCGGCATGGATCAGATGAAAGCCAGCTTCCACAACTCTGGTCAAAATTTATACCACAAACTATAAAACTGTAAAAAAAACAGTTGTCTTCAAAAAAAACTCAGATAGGATGAAAATAAATCAACTCATTCTATCTGAGCATATGAATATTATTAAACAGGCCTCTTATAATAAAAAAGACTTTAGCGTAGAGGCACGTGAGTTCTTGTACCGGGGATTTATTCAGGTAGAAAAAGTCAGCCTGAAACACCGTTTATTTAATCAGGAAAGCTCAACCCCTGTTTTGCAACGTGAGCTGATTCATCGGCCTGAAGCAGCGGGTGTGCTGATGTACAACCATCAACAGCAGAAATTCGGCCTGATTGAACAGTTCCGGATTGGCGGACTGGATGATATCGACTCTCCTTGGCAACTCGAAGTAATTGCTGGCGTTCTGGATGGCGATGAAGCGCCTGAAACATGCATCCGTCGCGAAGCACTCGAAGAATCAGGCTGTATCCTGGATGAGCTGCAGCACATTTTCAGCTTCTATCCGTCCGCCGGGGCATGTTCCGAATTATTTCATTTATATGTGGCGCAGACCGAATTGCCTGAACAGGGCGGTATTTTTGGCATGCCGGATGAAGGTGAAAATATCCAGCTGCATATTCTGGATTATGCTGATATTCCGTCCTTGCTCACGAATGGTCGCTTAAGAAATGCACCTGTCATTATGGCCTTGCAATGGTTGCAACAACATATTCATACTGCAGGAATATGTCTAAGGGGAAAGACATGAGTTTTCAGCAGTCAAGCATAAACACACAGCCAGATTGGACCATTATCCAGATTTCTGATACCCATTTGATGGATCGGGAAGAGCTGGAATTTGCCCGGATGAATCCCGAGCAGAGTTTTCACGAAGTGATGCAGCAGATCCAACAGCGCTTTCCCCAAATGGATGCACTGATTCATACCGGTGATCTGGCACAGGTGCCGGTCGAGCAGACTTATCAACGCTATTTAGCATTTGTCCAGTCTTTAAACGTGCCGTATTATCAGATTCCAGGTAACCATGACGATTCTCGGGTGTTCCCTTTTCACCAGCATGCGAATCAGGTACATGCCATTCATTTTGGCACCTGGACCATGATCCTGTTAAATAGTGCCGTTCAAGGCAAGATCGATGGCTGGGTGGAACAAGCTCAACTCGATCAATTGGACCAATTATTGCTTGAATTTAAGCATCAGCATGTCATTGTCGCTTGCCATCATCATCCTTTTGCGATGAAATCGTACTGGATTGATCAGCATCGGCTGAAAAATGCTGAAGATTTAAAAGATGTACTGGCTCGGCATCATAATATCAAGCTGGTTCTGTTTGGTCATGTGCATCAGGATTCCTGCAACGAATGGCATGGCATCTACTTTTTATCCACGCCATCGACCAGTGTGCAGTTTAAACCTAAAAGTGAAGATTTCGCGCTAGATCAGGCGGCACCAGGTTATCGTGTATTACATTTGCAACAAAATGGTGAGTTTGATACCTATATTGAACGGGTGGCATTGAGCCAGCAAAATATTAATACCGAAATTTCAGGTTATTAACTTTTCAATTTGTTTTTTTTGCATTACTTTATTGCAACCAAAGGAAATGTGATATGCATAGTCCAGACATCAAAGACTATCAATAAGCATAAAAAGTCTATATGATGACGGCCCCCATAGGAGGATAATCTTTCTACAGGGTGGATAAAAAACTGCATATCACCATATTTTTTGCGTAGCAATCATACGCATAGATGAGGAATGCCCTAAATGGCGAATGACAACCAAAATCAAGTCTTAGACAATCAAACTGATGTTGTAGAAGAGAAAGCTGCAAAGCGCATACGCAAATCTAAGCCTAAAACGACTGACGGTGGTTCTACTGCTAGCTTATTTGGTATTGAACCTTATCAACCTAAAAAAAATGAAGAATACATGTCTGAAGGTCAGCTTCAGCATTTCCGCCAAATCTTGCTGGCTTGGAAAGCTGAGTTGATGTCAGAAGTGGATCGTACCCTGAATACGATGCAAGACGAAAATACTGCTCTTCCAGATGTGAATGACCGTGCGACTCAGGAAGAAGAGTTTGCGATTGAGTTACGTACCCGTGACCGTGAACGTAAACTGATTCGTAAAATCGAACAGTCGATCGAAGCAATCCAGAATGATGACTATGGTTTCTGTGAAACTTGTGGTATCGAGATTGGCTTGCGTCGTTTAGAAGCACGTCCAACGGCTACTTTATGTATTGACTGCAAAACCCTTGCAGAGATCAAAGAGAAGCAAAATAACGGTTAAGTATGTCTGTAAATAATCCTCCCCTAACCCCTCCTTTAAAAAAGGAGGGGGACAACAGGATGGCTTATGTGGGCCGGTTCGCGCCATCGCCAACCGGCCCTTTGCATTTTGGCTCCCTCATTACCGCAGTTGCCAGTTACTGCGATGCCAAAGCCAATCAAGGCACATGGCTGGTCCGGATTGAAGATACCGATATTCCCCGCATTTATCGCGGCAGCGAAGAGCATATCCTGCGTGCCATGGAAGCCTTTCAGCTTGAACCTGATGCCGAAATCATTTTCCAGAAAGACCGTTTAGATATTTACGAAGACGTCATTCAGCAATTACGTCAGCAAGGTCTGGTTTATGCCTGCCAATGCACCCGTAAAATGCTAGGTTCCAACCACATCTATCAGAATACCTGCCGCGACTTGAGTCTGGCTTTTGAGCATCAAGCCATTCGCCTAAAAGTTGAAGATGTTGAAATCTGTTTTGAAGACCGGCTACAAGGTCGGCACTGTTCAGAACTAAAAAAAGATCTGGGTGATTTTGTCTTAAAACGTCGTGATGGCATTATCAATTACCAACTGGCTGTAGTGGTCGATGATTATCTGCAAGGGATGACCCACGTGGTACGTGGAGCTGATCTTTTAGATAATACCGAACGGCAAATCTATCTGGGGCAGTTACTCGGTTATCCGCGTCTAAGCTATATGCATCTACCGCTGGCAATGAATGATCAGGGGCAAAAACTTTCAAAACAGAATCTGGCCCAAGGACTGGATTTAAGTCAGGCGCCACAATTATTAAAACAGGCACTTCAGGCTTTGCATCAGGCTGAAGTTGATTTGGACACTCCCGAACGGATGCTGCAACAGGCAGTGGCGCAATGGGATATCGAGCAGATTCCACATACAACTGAGCTACAAGGTCACTATTTATAAAAACAGCTTTTCACTTAAGCTAGACTTCTACAATGAAAAATAGATAGGAAGAAGAGTATGTTTTTTATTTTTGGCGTCGGCCCTAAAACCAAAACCATTGAGAAAAGCCAGTTTCTGTGTCCGGTCTGCCGTACTCGTTCGGGCTATGAGCTAAAACAGCAGCGTAATTATTTTTCTTTATTTTTTATACCCTTGATTCCACTTTCCAAGCCTAAATCTGCTTTTGTGACCTGTTCCAATTGTGGAACCGCAATGCCGAGCACGGTACTGGACCATGCTCAGCCAGAGCCAGGACGAAACTCCAATCTAGAAGCTTGATTCTTCGCGGCTTGGATTGACCTGACGCGTGGTCGAATCAATTTTCAGAATCAGACTGATCATGACCGCACAGATAATCAGGGATGAACCGCCATAACTAATAAATGGCAAGGTCAAACCCTTGGTCGGCAACATGCCCATATTCATACCGGCATTCACCAGAATCTGTAACAGGAAAATGATACTGATGCCATAAGCCAGATAGCCGGCACGCAAATATTGATGCTGCAAGGCGCGGTGTCCAATGCGGATACAGCAAACCAGCATGGTGAAGGACAAGATCAGGATGGTTGAAATACCTAAAAAGCCAAATTCTTCACCCAAAATTGCCAGCATGAAATCGGTATGCGCCTCAGGCAAATAAGACATTTTCTGGATACTATGCCCCAAGCCTACCCCTGCCCATTCCCCACGGCCAAAGGCCATAAGGGCATTAGAGAGCTGATAACCGGTGCCTAAGGGATCTTCCCAAGGATTCGAAAAAGACAGCAGACGTTGCAGACGATACGGTTCCAACAGAATCGCGGCAGCAAATGCGCCGACCAAGGTCATAAAAGCCACACCGAACTGAATCCACGGCGCACCCGCCAGAAAGAACACGCCAAGCATGGTTAAGGTAATTACCACGGTTGCACCCAAGTCAGGCTCGAGAATAATCAAACCGACGGTAGCACCCATGATGGCACTTAAACGGACCAGACCCTTGATATTATTCCGTACTTCTTCCGCACGGCGCACCACGTAGTCTGCAGTAAAAATTGCCATCATCACTTTGGCGACTTCCGAAGCCTGTAAGGTAAAGCCTGCGATCCGAATCCAGCGTTTGGAACCATTGACTTCCGTCCCGACAAATAGCACGGCCACCAAAAGTACGATGGTAATAATCCACAAAAAGAAAGTGTTATTAAACCAGACTTTTAAGGGGATTTTATAAGCCAGAAAAGCTGCTACGGCAGCGACAAAAATCGAAATCCCATGTCGGCTAATATAGTGAAACGGATTTTCATGCATACGTTCTGCATAGGGCATCGAGGCCGATGCCACCATGATCGAACCAATGCAGAGCAAAGCCAACACACAGAAAATCAATACATTCCGTGGATTCACTTCAGCAGGTATTCTAGGTATCCACTGCGTATAAAATTGATTTAATTTATTGATCGTAGTCTGAGCAAACCCAGCCATATCACGAATCCTTGTTATTCTTAATTGAGTTCATTCACATACGCAACAAACTTGCGACCACGCTCAGGATAACCCGAGAACATATCAAAACTTGCGCATGCAGGAGACAATAGCACGACATCATGTGCCTGAGTGTGCTTTTGGCAGATTTCTACTGCCTGCTGCAAGCTGTCCGCATGAATCAGTTCAGTCGTACCCGCAATCGCTGCTTCAATGACGGGACGATCTTCACCGATTAATACCGCTACTTTGGCATATTTGCTTAATGATTCACGCAAGGCTTTAAAGTCCTGCCCTTTGCCCTGACCACCGAGAATAATCGCGACCTTACCGCCTTGGGCTTCAATGGCCATGCCGAGACCGTCCAGTGCTGCCAAGGTTGCGCCGATATTGGTACCTTTGGAGTCGTTATAATAACGTACGCCCTGCACTTCTTTAACGAATTCACAGCGATGTTCCAGACCTTTAAAGGTCTTCAAGGTGTTCAGCATGCTTTCCAGTGGCAGGCCAATCGCTTCACCCAGCGCCAGACAGGCCAAGGCATTGGCAACATTATGCGTGCCCTGCATATACATCTCGGTACTTTTCAGCAGACGCTCACGACCACGCGCCAGCCAGATGCTGCCATCCGTATCCTTGAGAATACCGTACTGGTTCATATCTGGTGCATTCAGGCCGAAGCTTTGGATCGGTGTTACGTCCGGTACCAACGGACGGGTCAGAGAATCATCACGGTTATAGACGACTTTTTTCACACCCTGGAAAATCCGGTGTTTCGCCGTATGATAACCCATCATATCGCCATGACGATCCAGATGATCTTCACTCATGTTCAACACCACCGCGACTTCAGCCGCCAGATTTGAGGTGGTTTCCAGCTGAAAACTGGACAGCTCAAGTATATACAGCTCAGGATCATCTTTGGTGAGGTCTAGCGCAGGACGGCCTAAGTTACCACCGACAGCGACTTTTTTGCCTGCATCTGCTGCCATCAGGCCAATCAAGGTAGTCACGGTACTTTTGGCATTAGAACCGGTAATCGCCACAATAGGCTTATCCGTAGCACGACGTAAAATCTGGATTTCACTGACCACCGGAATACCCTTGTTAATCGCTGCCTGAATTTCAGGAAGTTTAGGATCAAGCCCCGGGCTGATCACGATTTCTTCTGCAGACAGCAACAGCTCGGCATCAAACTGACCAAAACTGGTCTGAACCTCAGCGGGTATCTGGTCATGTCCGGGCGGGTTAGCTCTAGAATCTGTTACTGCAACGCGGTAGCCCTGACTATGCAAGAAATTGACTGCTGCAACACCTGATATTCCGAGTCCTGCAACGACTTTTAACCCACCACGTTGTATTAACATTTTCGCCCCATATTTTGGTCTATTTTGAAACTGACGAAATGGTAGCACTTTGCTGTTTTGAATGCCTTTTCTGATTGGCTTTTCTGCACATTTTTTTGTGTCCATGCGTAAAAAAACCGTCATGATCATGACGGTTTTTAAAATTCAGCCAGAAAAGGAAATTATTTCCATTTCACCGCTTGTTGGGCTGGCTTTTCTTCTGAACTTTTTTCTGAAACCGGACAGGCACAGTTGCCACCACAGCCTGCAGCCATACCCGGTTGCAGCCATTTGGCCAGACGCTTCCAGCCCTTGGCTGCACAGGCATCAGACAGCTTCTGGAAGACTGAGTTAGAGGTGTTCGGAAACACCTTTTTGAATACGACCAGCATGCTCCAAAGCACCAGTGCTGCCACAATGAAAATTTCAATCATCTCAATCTCCCATACATATACAATGCAGCACACTCAATTGGCCAAGGCCAAACTGAGATTTAGCCCAAATAATATGAAGCAATTTGATAAGTCAGGAATGACATGAAATATGCCAGACCAAACAGGTAAATGGTCATGATACTGACAGTTTTCCAGGAACCCGTTTCACGTTTCACCGTTGCCAGGGTCGCCAGACAGTGTGGTGCATAAATAAACCACACCAGCAAAGACAAACCTGTCGCCACTGACCAGCCCAGATCACCTCCACCGCTGATCAGCGCAGCCAGACCTTCAGACATCGCATCTTCATCAACTGCCGACATTGCATAGACTGTGCCCAGTGCTGCAACGACCACTTCACGCGCTGCCATCGCCGGAATCAGGGCAATACAGATCTGCCAGTTAAAACCGAGGGGTGCAAAGATCGGTTGCATCAGATGACCGAGCATCCCTGCCAATGAATAATCAATGGCCGGCAGGGTTGCGCCTTCTGGTGGCTGCGGGAACGTACACAGGAACCACAGCACAATCGATAAGGCGAAGATGATGCCGCCGACACGTTTCAAGAAGATTTTGCCGCGATCCAATAAGCCGATCCAAACGTTCTTCAAGTCCGGAAAACGGTAGCTTGGCAGTTCCATCAGCAGCATGTGCTGTGATTTATCTTTGTGGAAGAATTTCAACACAAAAGACACCAGCAAAGCACTTACGATACCCGCCATATACAGACCGAAGAGCACCAGACCTTGCAGATTCAGGAAGCCCCAGACAGTTTGTGCCGGTATAAATGCCGCAATCAGCAAGGCATAAACCGGCAAACGCGCCGAACAGGTCATTAAAGGTGCAACAAAAATCGTGGTTAAACGATCTCGTGGATCACTAATGGTCCGCGATGCCATAATCCCCGGAATGGCACAGGCAAAGCTGGACAATAACGGAATAAAGGCACGTCCTGACAAACCGGCTTTAAACATCAGTTTATCGAGCAAGAATGCTGCACGCGGTAAATAACCCGATTCTTCCAGTACCAGAATAAAGAAGAACAGAATCAGAATTTGTGGCAGGAATACGACTACTCCGCCTGCACCGGCAATAATCCCATCTACCACCAGACTATTCAGCAAGGGATGAGAAATATATTCGCCGAGGAACTCACCCAGCCAGCCAAAGAAGGATTCAATCCCATCCATAAACGGCGCAGCCCAGGCAAATACCGCCTGGAAAATCACGAACATCATCACGGCCAGACTAATTAAGCCCAATACCGGATGCAGAAAAATCTTGTCAAGAAAATCTGTACGTTTATCTTCCTGATCGACGAAATTAACCACGTCATTCAGAATGTTTTCCACGCGCTGGTGACTGTCACCTTTCAAGCCGCTGAGTTCGGTCTGTGGTACAGAATACTTGCCTTGATCCAGCGCATTTTTCAGGTTTTCAATCCCTGAATTGCGCACAGCCACCGTTTCTACCACAGGTACGCCCAGTCGCTCAGACAGCTTCTGGGTATTGATCTGCATGCCACGACGGCGTGCTTCATCCATCATGTTCAGCACAACCAGCACCGGACGACCCAGTGCAATCATTTCCAGCACCAGACCCAGATGCAGTTTCAGATTGGTGGCATCTACCACACATAAAAATGCATCCTGCTCCTGCTCTTCCGCAATTTTACCTTGTACGACGTTGCGGGTGATTTCTTCATCCGGACTGGTTGCATCCAGACTATAGGTTCCCGGCAAATCCAGTACCCGTACCGCTTTGCCTGAGGCAAGCTGAAACGTACCGACTTTACGTTCAACCGTCACACCCGCATAGTTACCGACTTTTTGGCGCGTTCCGGTTAAATGGTTGAATAATGAAGTTTTACCGCAGTTAGGGTTACCGACAAGGGCAATACGTAATGTATGACTCATGCCGACACCGCCTGTTCGATTTCAATTTTGGCTGCTTCTGATTTACGCAAAGCAAAACGTGTGAATCCAACTTGAATCAAAATGGGATCTCCACCAAAAATACCTTTAGTAATGACCTGTACCTTTGTACCTGGTACAAAGCCTAAAGTTTCCAAACGACTCGCGACGACATCGTGTAGAGCACTTTCACCATCAGTTGTTCGACTCACTTTTCGAATGATGGCAATTTGTTTTGCTTTTAAATCAGACAAACGCACCGTGAAATTCCTAAACTATTTTGTACAGTATACAAACAAATGAGAATAATTAACAAATAAGATTAATTACATTTCGATTTAGCCTTATACCACATCGACACTGTCATAAAATTAAACTACAGTAGAGAATACCAATCCCGATTATCGCTTTTTCAGATCAGATCCTTTCACCCTATGCTGAATAAAAAACCCCGTATTCCTGCCCCTGTCCAGATTCCTGATGCGTTCAGTTATTTACAGGGTTTTCGTGATTATCTGATTGCGCAAACGGTCAGCCCGCATACCCGCAATGCCTATTTGTCCGATCTGGTGCAATGTGCAGAATGCCTGAGCAAGCCTCTACCGGAATGGAATCATGATGATATTTCCGATGTACTGATTGCGCTGACCAAACAGCAAAAAAGTCCACGTTCGATTGCCCGCTGCCTGTCTGCCTTGCGTTCATTTTATAAATTTCTGCGCGAGCAAAAACTGCGTAGCGACAATCCGGTGGCTGCACATAAAACCCCAAAACTGGGCCGGGCCTTACCCAAAGATCTCTCCGAAGCAGATGTCGAAGCCTTAATTCATGCCCCTAATATCAACACAGCATTAGGACTGCGTGATCGAGCCATGTTCGAAGTGCTGTATGCCTGCGGACTCCGGGTGACCGAACTGATTAACTTACGTCTGGAACTGATCAACTTAAAACAGGGTTATTTACGGATTGTCGGTAAAGGCAATAAAGAACGTCTGGTGCCGATGGGACAAATGGCCTGTGAATGGGTAGAAAAATATCTGAATGAAGCCCGTCCGCAACTGTATAAGACTTCGACCGATTATCTGTTTTTGACCCAGCATGGCGGCATCATGAGCCGGCAGAATTTCTGGTATGCCATTAAGCGTTATGCGCTGCAGGCCGGAATCCAGTCCGAACTGTCACCGCATACCTTGCGCCATGCCTTTGCGACGCATTTACTCAATCATGGCGCAGACTTACGCGTGGTACAGATGCTGCTCGGGCATACTGATCTGTCTACCACCCAAATTTATACCCATGTAGCACAAGTACGGATGCAACAGCTACACGCGACCCATCATCCACGAGCTTAAAACATATCCGGATGGAATAAACTGAGAAGTTTGACGTGTGGGTATTTTTTTTTGTTATGCTAATGCTCTGTTTTTAATCCAAGAAGAAAAGGGTTTTTTATGACATTTGCCCGCTCAAAAATTTTTATGGCTTGCACACTTGCTGCTGGTTTGGGCCTGACTGCGTGTTCCAATTCCACTAACAACGATAAAAAGCAAGAGTTGACTGCGAGCGCACCGGCGACGGGCGAAGCCTCTACCCTGACCGAACGTAATGCCCAACAGCGCCTGGTTTCGACCTTGGAAAAGCATTTCAAGACTGCCGGCATCAGTGCCAAAATCACCGACATTAAAGCCACCGAAGTCCCGAACCTGTTCTGGGTCAGCCTGGAAGGCATGTCTGCGGTCTATGTCACCAGTGACGGTAAATATCTGATTCAGGGCGATGTGATCCGTCTCGGTGACAAACAGCTGCACAATGTCAGCGAGAACCTGCAAGCAGGCATCAACAATAAACTCTTTGCTGAACTCAAGCCAGCCGACTTACTGGTCTATCCAGCTAAAGGCAAAGCCAAGCATGTGGTTTATGTGTTTACCGATGTCAGCTGTCCGTATTGCCATAAATTCCATGAGCAAATGGATGAGATGAATGCCAAAGGCATTGAAGTGCGTTATATCGCCTGGCCGCGTGGTGAACAGCATATGCCGGCCATGGAAGCAATCTGGTGCAGTGCCGACCGTCGCAGTGCCTTTGACCAGGCGATTTCAGGCGCACAGATTAGTGCAGAGAAATGTGAAAATCCTGTTCAAGATCAATATCAAATGGGTCTGAATATGGGCGTGAATGGCACCCCTGCCATTTATAATTCAGAAGGTACTTATCTGGGCGGTTACCTGTCTACATCGGAATTATTGAATCGGCTTAAATAACTCATTTTAATACGTTATTTAACTTTATTTTATAGATAAAGATATTCTGAAATGACCCTAGAGTCAGGCGGGTTTTTTAGCTATGATCTAGGCTCTTGTAAAAAACTGTTTATATTTGGAGTGTGACGTGAAACCAGTTCGTCTGGCAATCCTCGGTCTTGGTACTGTAGGTGGTGGTGCCTTGAAACTATTAAAAGAAAATGCTGCTGAGATCAAACGTCGCACCGGTCGTGAAATTGAAATTACCCATGTAGGCACCCGTCGTCCACGTCCTGATCTGGATCTGCCAGAATCGGTCAAACAAAGTGCCGACTTGATGGACATCGTACGTCAACCTGATGTAGACGTCGTGGTGGAAGTCATGGGCGGAATTCATCCTGCTTTTGAAATTATTATGGAAGCCATGAAACATGGCAAACATATTGTAACGGCCAACAAAGCACTCTTGGCTGAACACGGCAACGAACTGTTTAAAGCGGCTGAAGACAATGCCGTACAGATTGCCTATGAAGCCGCAGTGGCTGGTGGCATTCCGATTATTAAAGTGATTCGTGAAGGTCTGGCAGCCAACAAGATTGAATGGCTGGCCGGTATTATTAACGGCACGGGTAACTTCATTCTTAGTGAAATGCGTGAAAAAGGCCGCGCTTTTGAAGATGTGCTAAAAGAAGCTCAAGAACTCGGTTATGCCGAAGCCGATCCGACCTTTGATGTGGAAGGAATTGATGCAGCTCACAAGCTAACGATTCTGGCCTCATGTGCCTTTGGTATTCCACTACAGTTTGACAAAGTCTTTACTGAAGGCATTGGCAAAATCACTGCACAAGATGTGAAATATGCCGAAGACCTCGGTTTCCGGATTAAACACCTGGGTATTGCACGCCGTACCGATGCCGGGATTGAACTCCGTGTACACCCGACTCTGATTCCAGATGACCAGCTGATTGCCAATGTTAACGGCGTGAAAAATGCGGTTCTGGTACAAGCGAATGCGGTTGGCCCAACACTGTACTATGGTGCTGGCGCGGGTGCGGGACCAACGGCTTCTGCGGTTGTTGCCGATGTGGTTGATATTGTCCGTGACATTATTTACACAGAAGACGGCGCAGGCACCATTCCGCAACTGGCTTTTGAAGCGCTCAGTGATTTACCGATCTTGAGTCGTGAACAAATGACCACCGGCTATTACATCCGTATTAATGCCGAAGATCAGATGGGCGTGCTTGCCGATGTGACCACGATTCTCAGTCGTGCCGGCATCAGTATTGATGCGATCATGCAGCAACCACGTTTATCCAAAGACCTTATTCCTATCGTGATTCTGACTGATCCTATCGTCGAATCAAAAATGGATGCAGCGCTTTCACAAATTCAAGCATTACCCGTCATTCATGGCGAAATTGTACGAATTCGTTTAGAATCGCTTGATAATTAATCGGGTTGAGGGGAGGATTCCCCTTGCCAAGCTCTACACACAATTGGAACATCATCATGTCGAATGCCAATCGTTATACTGGTTTAGTTGACCGCTATCGCGACCGTTTACCAGTGTCTGCAACTACTCGTGCGATCTCTTTGGGTGAAGGTAATACTCCACTGATCAAGCTTGAGAATATTCCACGCATTATTGGTAAAGATGTTGAAATTTATGTGAAGTACGAGGGCTTAAACCCGACTGGTTCATTTAAAGACCGCGGTATGACTATGGCGGTGACCAAAGCCGTTGAAGAAGGCTCTAAAGCCATCATCTGCGCATCTACTGGTAACACCTCTGCGGCGGCGGCGGCATATGCTGCGCGTGCTGGCATCAAAGCATTCGTGCTCATCCCTGAAGGAAAAATTGCCATGGGTAAAATGGCTCAAGCGATGATGTATGGTGCGATCACCATGCAAATTCGCGGTAACTTCGATGACGGTATGCGTCTGGTTAAAGAAGTTGCCGATCAGGCACCGGTAACGATTGTAAACTCAATCAACCCATACCGCCTGCAAGGTCAAAAAACCATTGCTTATGAAATCGTTGAAGCTTTAGGTCGTGCACCGGATTATCACTGCCTGCCTGTAGGTAACGCGGGTAACATCACTGCACACTGGATGGGTTATACCGAAGCGGTGGCTAACCAGTCGAAAGAAGAATTTGAGCAAGTCGTTTACGATGCTGAAACTGATGCTTTCACTGGTCCTAAACCGGCAGGTTTGCCAATCATGGCAGGTTACCAAGCCTCTGGTGCTGCACCGTTCCTTCGTGGCGGTCCAGTAGAAAACCCGGAAACTGTTGCAACTGCGATTCGTATCGGCAATCCGCAAAGCTTCAATCATGCTAAAGCGGTTGTTCGTGATTCAAACGGCTGGTTTGATGAACTGACTGATGCGGAAATTCTTGAAGCTCAACGTCTGCTTTCTATGTATGAAGGTGTATTCGTAGAGCCTGCGTCTGCTGCGTCTGTCGGCGGTGCGATCCGTGATATTAAAGCGGGTAAAATTGCTGAAGGTTCAGTGATCGTATGTACCGTAACGGGTAACGGTCTGAAAGATCCAGACACTGCCATCAAGCAATGTGCTGATGCTGTGATGCTGTCGATTGATGCGACCATGACTCAAGTTAAAGACTCTATTCTGTCGAATATGTAATTTCGGCCAGAATTAAAAAAACCCTGCAAGTGCAGGGTTTTTTTATGAACCAATCAATTAGATTCGTTTAGGTTGCTGGCTAACCCAACTCATTAAACGGGTCGCATCATTGGTACGCGCCTGTGAGCTGTTTGCACCTAAAAGTACCACTGCCACAGGACGGTTATTCAGAGTGGTGTGCATCACCACACAGCGCCCTGCTTCATTAATAAAACCGGTTTTAGAAATATTGATATTCCATCCGCCATTACGTACCAAGGCATTGGTATTATTCGATTTCAATACACGATAACCCAAGTTAAAGTCATAGCTTGGCGTGGTCGAGAACTGACGAATCAGGCCGTATTGAGAGGCCGTATTTACCAAGATTCCCAAGTCACGAGCTGATGCCACGTTACCCGGATGCAAACCTGTTGATTCCATAAAGCGAGTGGAGTTCATTCCCAGCTCTTTAGCTTTTACATTCATTTTGGCAATAAACGCTGATCGACCACCGGGATAGGTCCGTGCCAAAGCGGCTGCAGCCGGATTCTCGGACTTCATCAGAGCAAACAGTAAAGCTTCAGCACGGTTCATGCTGTCCCCTGCTCTTAAAGTCGAGCTTGAGCTTTTACAGCCTGAACAGGAAAAATCAGCCTGTTGCAGGGTGATTTTTTCCGACATATTCAGACGTGCATCAGAAATCACCACCGCTGTCATCAGCTTGGTAATCGATGCAATCGGATAGGCAGTATTGGTATTTTTGCTAAACAGCACTTCACCGGTTTGCGCATCCATGACCAGTGCAGCCCGTGCATTGACAGAAGGTTGATTACTAAAATGATTGGTATCAATAATCTGCGGCGCAGTATAAGCAGGTTTGATTACTGCTGGCGCTGCTGTGCCGGCCTGACGCAAAGTGGTGGTCACTGTTGCAGACCCGGGTGGCGAAGGCTCATTGGCTGACGCATTAAAATCATCGCTCATTAACTGGTTAACTTCTTCAGAAGACCAACTAATGCTGGAACCGTCCTCTGCCGTGCCAGAATTCATAATGATTTCAGCAAAACTTGTCGTGCTCATGCTGATTAACACGGACAGGCCGAGTAGATGCCTTAAAGACTTGTTTATTTTCTTCACTATTCCTTCACTCAACTAACAGAGGTAAGATTGATTTGCGTATTACCTCTAATATGCCTTACATTTAAACACAATGCCGAACATTTTTTGTTCTTGACACTGTGTGATAAGTTTCAGATTTAATCTTGCGAATAGGATTGCTAATTTTGTACTTTCATTGCAAGCTTATTTTGCTTTATGTAACAAAAAAATGATTTTTTTAACAGAGGGAGAGCGTAGGTGATCACAGTTTTAGTTGTGGACGACCATGAATTAGTTCGTACTGGAATTTGCAGAATGCTAGAAGACCATGCGGAGGTTCAGGTAATTGGACAAGCTGAATCTGGTGAAGAAGCGATCTCTCTAGTTCGTCAACATCATCCTGATGTAGTTTTGTTAGATGTGAATATGCCGGGCATTGGTGGCGTAGAAACCACGCGCCGTCTACTTCAGAGTGCGCCGGAAACCAAAGTTTTGGCGGTTAGCGGTTTAGCAGAAGAGCCTTATCCGTCCCTGTTATTGAAAGCCGGTGCCAAAGGTTATATCACCAAAGGGGCCCCGATTTCGGAAATGGTCCGTGCGATTAACAAAGTCATGCAAGGCGGCAAATATTTCAGTGCAGACATTGCGGAACAGTTAGCAAGCTCTTACCTTTCTGATACACAACAATCGCCTTTTGATGCATTGTCAGAGCGTGAAATGCAAGTCGCGATGATGGTCGTGAATTGTATCAGCGCCCAGGAAATTGCCGACAAGCTCTTTGTGAGTGTTAAAACCGTGAATACTTATCGTTACCGTATTTTTGAAAAACTGAATATCGATAGCGATGTTAAACTGACTCATCTGGCCATGCGCTATGGACTCATTAAACCTTAGCTTTTAACGATTTCCGGTGCATATGGCACAACAAAAAAACTATGCTGAACTGAATCAATACCATCTCGGTATCTGGTACAGCGCTTATCGTCTGCTGATCAGCACCGGTTTGTTGCTGATTTTTATGCTGACCTACCCCGAACTCACCACCGATTATCAATACCCGCAGCTGTATTATTATGCACTGGGAATCGGGGTTGCGATCAATACCGTACAGCTGTTTGTGCTGAAATGGATCAGACGCCTGATCCAGCCGCAGCTGATTATGATTTTCTTTAGCGATGTCTGCGTTTTAAGTTTGCTGACTTTGGCGAGCGACGGTCCTAATCTGCAAATTGGGCTGTTGTTTGTGATTACTATCTTTTCTGCATCTTTATTATTAGATGCAAAAAAGGCCTTGGTCGTCACCCTCATTGCAGTCATTAGTGTTATTTATCAGCATTTTATCGGCAGTATTTTTGCGTTTTCTTCACTCAGCAATATCAGTAATAGCGCCCTGCTGGCCTTTTTGTTTTTTGTGGTTTATGGCACTGGACAAATTGCCGTGCGCCGTTTTCAGATTCTGGAAAATTTGAATTTTTCTCAATCGCTGGAACTGCATCGCTTACAGAATATTAACCGCTATATTCTGGAACAGATTGAAACCGGTTATCTGGTTCTGGATGAAAACTATCATGTGGTACTCAGTAATCCTGCCGCCTGTAATCTTCTTGGAATTGAGTCCAAATACGGCCATGAGAAATTTACTTTATCTCAATCACAGCCAGATTTATTTGAACTGATCCATTTTGAAACGCTAGAAAATGGTGAGCGCTTTCAGTTTGAATCCCAGCAAAGTCGCTATAATATTCATGTGCAGGTGCAAAAACTGATTGTGCCGCATCAGACTCTAATGCTACTGGTGTTACAGGATGCCAAAAAACTGAATCAGCAGGTGCAGCAACTTAAACTTGCTGCACTGGGTCAACTCTCAGCCAGTATTGCCCATGAAATTCGTAACCCCTTGGCGGCCATTGTGCAGGCCAATGATTTGTATCTGGACTCAGAAACTGAACAGCAACAGCTACTCCAGCAGATGATTGGCCGACAGGCGACCCGGATTGACCGGATTATTCAGGACACGCTGAATATGGTCAAAAATAAAGAAACCCACCCGATACCGATTCATCTCAATGAATTTATCCCGTTATTTATCCAGGAAGATCTGGCCGATATTCGCGATCAGATTCAATTTAATATTGATATCCCGCTAGTGATTCAGTTTGATGAAGCACAATTCCGGCAAATCCTGATTAATCTGATTCGTAATGCCATTCGTCACAATTCAGCAGATGCAGCCTATATTCAGCTGAATGTGCATCCTTATGAACATCGGGTCTGGATTGATGTACGGGATTTTGGCTCTGGCGTAGCCGTACATGATCAAGCTCTATTGTTCAAACCCTTTTTTAGCACATCGATTAGTGGTACCGGATTAGGATTGTATTTATCACATAGTTTTTGCGAAGCAAATCAGGCACAATTAAACTATATACAACAAGAACAGGGCGCATGCTTTCGCATCAGCTGTCAACGTATTACGCTTTAAAGGGGTCAAGGAAGATGAATGGGGAACAACAACCACTGGTGCTTTTGGTGGATGATGAGGAAGATTTGTGTACCCTCATGCAAATGTCATTGCTGCGCATGGGAATTCGTACGCACATTGCCCACCGTTTGGAAGATGCTAAAAAATGCCTTGCCAATCATCAATATGATGCCTGTCTGACTGACCTAAACCTGCCCGATGGCAATGGTTTGGAGTTACTGGACTGGATTGGCAGCCTCTATCCGGCACTTCCGGTCGCAGTTCTGACCGCCTATGGCAACATGGAAATCGCCATTGCTGCGCTCAAAGCCGGGGCCTTTGATTTTGTCAGCAAACCGATCAATCAGAAACATCTGGAACAACTCTTACAAAAAGCCCTGAATAAACCGGTGGATTATTCGCATAATAATCCAAATGAAGCGCTTGAACATAAAATGCTGATTGGACAATCCCTGCCGATCCAGCAACTACGTATTACCTTACAAAAAATTGCCCGATCCCAAGCACCGGTTTTTATCACTGGTGAATCGGGAACAGGTAAAGAAGTCGTGGCCAATCTGGTCCATCGCCTGAGTAACCGCAATGAAGGTCCTTTTATTGCGATTAACTGTGGCGCCATTCCGACTGAGTTGATGGAAAGCGAACTGTTTGGGCATAAGAAAGGCAGCTTTACCGGCGCTGCTCAGGACAAACAGGGACTGATTCAATCTGCCCATGGTGGCAGTCTGTTTCTGGATGAAATTGCAGAATTACCGCTTTCTATGCAGGTCAAATTGTTACGTGCCGTACAGGAAAAACGTATTCGTCCACTCGGTTCGGATACCGAAATTGATGTGGATTTCCGTGTGATCAGTGCCACGCATCAGGATCTGGAAGCCTTGGTGCAACAAGGCAAATTCCGTCAGGATTTATATTTCCGTATTCATGTAATGGATCTGACTTTACCGCCATTACGTGAACGAGGCCAGGATATTCTGTTATTGGCCGAACACTTTATTCAGAAGATTTGCCAGGAATGGGGCATTCCCAATAAAAAACTGACCGAACGTAGCAAAGAGTTCTTATTGGGACAATATTATCCAGGTAATGTACGTGAATTGCGTAATATTATGGAACGCGCAATTACTTTAAGTGATGAAGAGCGGATTGATCTTCAGCATTTGCAGAGTGCACCGCTACGTCATGCGCTTAACAGCCCTCAGGAGATAAATACGCTCACGAGCGAGATCATTGCGACCGAAACCCTGATTGCACCTAAAAAGCTGCCTGAAGAGGGTCTAGAACTATATTTGGAAAAGGTCGAGAAAGAAATTTTACTGAATGCGCTGAATCTGACCCATTGGAACCGGACACTGGCCGCCAAAAAACTCGGCATGTCATTCCGTTCCCTGCGCTATCGTTTGAAAAAGTTCGGACTGGATACCGAAGAAGACGAATAATTATTTTTGCAGGAGCAGCAAGTCTGTGACATGTTCCAGATAACTCTCCTCACGCATTTCCTGCTTAAACGGATAGTTGAAATGCGGCTGTACGCCCCGCCCTTCAATCATCTGGCCACTCGGGCTAAAGTATTGCGATACTGTCATCTGTAGAGCCGAACCGTTGCTTAAAGGAAAAAGTTTCTGTACTACGCCTTTGCCATAGCTTTTTTCGCCTACGACCCAGGCACGGTTATGTTCTTTCAGGGCTGCTGTAAACACTTCTGCTGCAGAAGCCGAGCGGTTATTAATCAATACCCCAACTTTCAGATTCTGAAACTCAAAACTCGGCAAGGCCTGAAATTGCTGATTACCTTCAGCGCGGCTTTTGGTCGACACAATCACGCCCTGATTCAAAAATAAATCGGCAGATTCAACTGCAGCCGAGAGTAAGCCACCGGGATTATTGCGTAAATCAAATAGCACGGCTTTTAAGCGCTTGTCGGCATAGCTTTCGATTAGACGTTTGATTTCATTGGCAGTATCTTGCTGAAAAACCTTGACCTGTAAAACCAGAACCTGATTATTGTGCAGGCTCGATTTAATTTCAGTATCCAGTTTGGTATTGCGGACCAGACGAACGGCCGGACTTTGCGGGGAGAGCTGAATCATGAGCGTAGAGCCAACGGCTCCGCTCAATAACTGCCGGACTTGTTCCTGATTCAGGCTATTTAATACCTGATCGTCAATTTTATAAACCGTGACGCCATTTCGAAGTCCCTGCTTGGCTGAATCAGCATCGGAACTCAGTCCCTGAACTACCCATTGCTTCAACCGCGGGTCAAATTGCAGATCAAAATCAATGCTGGCCAGATCACCTTCGGTATATTCACGCAGCTGCTTATAATCTTCAGGCGACAAATAGCGGGAATAGCGGTCTAAGCCACTGACCAGACCCTGAATGGCCTGTTGGAATAAGGCATCGTCATTTTTATCTTGAATATAATTGTCTTTCACGATGCCATAAATTTGTACGAATTCCTGAATGGATGCCACAGGAATTTCAGAATAGACCTGCCCATCCATTTCCATATCATCGAATGCGGGCTCATTTGGACCCGCACCCCAAGCTGAATGACTCAAACACATCAGTAAGCATGGTATTACAACAGACTTCCAGCGTGTTCTTGCCATTCTTTGACCTTTTTAGAATTTTATCGAAAATTATGCATCAAGCTGAATCAGGTTACGACCTTGCATTTCAGCAGGTACCGGAACTTGCATCAGACTTAATAAAGTCGGTGCGACATCTGCCAATACACCGCCTTCTGCGATCGTGGCCTGAGTTGGGCCGACATAAATAAACGGAACCAATTCAGTGGTATGCTGAGTATGTACCTGACCACTGTGATAGTCCTGCATCTGCTCTACGTTACCATGATCGGCAGTCACAATCATATGACCTTTTTGCGCCATTACCGCTTCATAAACCCGGCCCAAACAGGTATCAACCGCTTCAACAGCTTTCACCGCAGCATCGAATACACCCGTATGACCGACCATATCACCATTGGCAAAGTTCACCACCAGCAGGTCAAATTCACCTGAATTGATCGCAGCCACCAGCTCATCAGTCACTTCATAAGCACTCATTTCCGGTTTAAGGTCATAAGTGGCTACGTTTGGCGATGGAATCAGGATACGTTTTTCACCTGGGTATTCATCTTCACGGCCGCCGCTGAAGAAGAAAGTCACATGCGCATACTTTTCTGTTTCCGCAATGCGCAGCTGTGTTTTACCCAAATCAGATAAGTATTCACCAATCGAGTTTTTCAACGCTTCAGGCATATACGCTACAGGTGCATCAATCGTGGCTTGATAACGCGTCAGCATGACAAACTTCGCCAAATTCGGCACGACTTTACGTTCAAAACCTGCAAAGTCTTTTTCTACAAATGCGCGAGTCAATTCACGGGCACGATCGGCACGGAAGTTCATGAATACGACGCTGTCGCCATCCTGAATTTTCGCCAGATCGCCAATACGGGTCGCTTTAACAAACTCATCCGACTCATCGGCTGCGTAAGCCTGTTCCAAACCTTCAACTGCGCTGGCAGCTGTACGAACCGCTTCACCTTCAGTCAACAAGCGATAGGCCTGTTCAACACGATCCCAACGGTTGTCACGATCCATGGCAAAATAACGGCCGATCATGGTGGCAATACGACCTTGACCTGGATATTGAGCGAATAAGGCATCGAGTTTTTCTAAAGAAGGTTGTGCGCTTTTAGGCGGCGTATCACGACCATCTAAGAATGCATGTAAATAGACTTGCGCACCGCGTTTTAGCGCTAGCTCTGCCATCGCCACAATATGATCTTCATGGGAGTGCACACCACCTTCAGACAAAAGGCCAAGCAAATGTACTGCCCCACCTGCAGCTTTGGCTTTCTCAACTGCATCGACCAGAACTTCATGTTCAAAGAAGTCGCCCGTACGAATGTCTTTGGTAATCCGGGTAAAGTCCTGATACAGCACACGACCTGCGCCGAGGTTCATATGTCCGACTTCCGAGTTACCCATCTGGCCATCTGGCAGGCCGACATCTTCACCTGAACCCGAGATCAAACCATGCGGATGCTTGTCCTGTATCGCAGTTAAATTTGGTCGTTTAGCTGCTAAAAACGCATTGTCTTCGACCGCTTCGCGATGACCCACACCATCCATAATCACCAAAATGTGAGGGATTTTGCCAGCAGTTGCATCCGTCATAATGAAATACTCTGTTCGTCTACGAATTAATCGCTCTATTTTAGCGAAGTTTATAAAAAGAGGCCATGACCCGTATATGGTTTAAGCCTCTCATGATGATTGATTTGTTCTATTTTCCTGTACCTTAGCGTGCCCGATGCAGCAAGTATCCGCCGATGCCGAACATGATCAGAATCGGAATAAACACGAACCAGGCCGGAGACGGTGCATAGATCAAGCTGGCATAGCCGAGGAAATCCTGCAGATAGAAGAAACCCAGTCCGGCAAATAAAGCTATTACCAGACGAAAACCCATGGATTGCTGACGTAATGGCCCGAAGATAAATGAACAGGCGATCACTACTAGTGCAATCAGGGCAAAAGGCGAGCCGAGTTTTTGCCAGAAGGCCAGCTGATAGGTTTTAGGCACCTGGCTGTATTCATGCATATAGCTCATGAAACTGACCAGTTGACTCGGCGATAAATCTTCAGGATCAATCGTCACCATATGCACATATTTGGGCTGTAATGCCAGCGCTAAAGGTTGCTGTTGCTGCTTGACCAGCGTGGCATTGCCATTTTGTAAAATATCGAACTGCTCTGTGTTGTCCAGCGTCCAGGAACCATCTTTGACGAATTGGCCCTGATCTGCGTGCAAGGTACCGCGCAAACGATAGTTCTGGTCAAAGTCCAGCATCTGCACATTTTTCAACTGACCTTGCGAGTTAGCATAATCGATATAAATAAAGCGCTGCCCTTCCCGAGTCCAGTAACCACGAACTTCACCGAGCTGAGCGGCTTTACTGGCACTTTTTACGCTTTTGGCCTGTTCATTGGTATAAGGAATGACCCACTCGCTCAGGGCAAATGACAACACCACCAACAACAGTGCTGAACGGATCACCCACCCGACAATACGCCATAAGCTCACGCCGACCGAACGCATCACAATCAGCTCACTATTCGAGGCTAATGTACCAAGACCTAAAACTGCACCAATCAGTGCAGAAATCGGCAGGATTTCATATAAATAATTTGGTGCGCCCCAAAGCACATATTTCAAGGCATCCCAGGCACCATAACCATCTTTGAGCGAACCAAGCTCACCCAGATAAGTAAATAATACCTGTAAACCCGCCAATACCGCGGTTGCACCCAGCATCGCCAGCGCAGTGGTTTGGGTCACATGTTTTGCAACTATACGACGTGCCAACATTGTTAAGACCTCACTCGCTGAATCTGTTTCTTGATTTTCGGGCCTAATTTCTGTTTACGCGAGAACAAGGCACCCGCAATTGCATAGGCAATCAGAATCAATGGATAGGCCCAAATGCCCATTTCTTCTTTACTGATCCGCGTCTTCACTGCCATCAGGGCCACAATCAGACTGGCAAAAATCATGAGGGCAGGAAATAACTTGAGATATCGACCCTGTCGTGGACTCACTTCAGACAAGGCCACAGCCAGAATCAGGGCAATCAGAATCGCAAAAGGAACAAACACCCGCCAGCCCAACTCACTGGCCACCACAGGATCCTGACGGTTCTGCCACAATTGCGAGGTCGGTAAGGCCTCAACTTCAGTACTGGCAAATTGCGCTTCTTCATCGCTTTCTAAGCGCAGACGATAGCTTTCAAATTCAGCTTGAGTATATTGCGGTGTACCCGGATAGATCTCATAACGGCGTCCATTAACCAGATCGACCACATTGGCAGCATCATTCGGTACTTCAATTCGGGTGGCTTCCTGCGCCAGAATCATCACATCCGGTTTGCCTTCTTTTTCCGCACGCTGATAAAAGAAAATATCTTTTAAATTTTTACGGTCTTCTGACAGGTCACCGGCATAAATGGTATAGGGCCCAGAGGAGATAAATTCTTTCGGTCGCACCAGGTCAAAGCCGGTACGTACCGCCTGACTGGTGGTCAGGGCTTCAAACTGGCGAATGCCCCACGGCGCAGCCCACAGCATCAATCCGGCCTGAGCAATCAAAAACACCAGGGTCATCGGCACCAGTAGACGCGCCAATTGATGCCGACTGACGCCACTGCCATTCATCACGGCCATTTCATGGTCGACATATAAACGGCCAAACACCAGCATCAGTCCAATAAAGAAACCGAGCGGAAGAATCAGGGTCAAGAATTCAGGCAAACGGTAGCCAATAATGCTAAATAAAATGCCTGCATCCAGACGGCCTTGCGCCGCGACACCAAAATACTTGATCAGTCGACCGCCCATCATGATCAAGGTCAATAAGGCAATCACCACCAAGGATGTCGAGACAACTTGCTTGACCAGATAACGCCGAATAATCAAATTAATTCTTCCAAAATAAGGTCCATAAAACGAGTGCTAGTTTACCCGAATAGCAAAAATATAAAACCTAGGCCGCCCTGCCCATTGAAAATCTATTCGGATAAATGTTTCAATGACTGAATGATTTACCCATCTAGACAGGCGTGAAAACAGAATATGAAACTTACAATTAATACGTCATTCCCAGAGAATGGATCAAGTCAATCTTTGTTGATTTTAGTTGACTCAGAACAACTTCAGAATACAACCGCAACCTATCAAATCAATAATTTAGACACATTAATTGAAGCCTCTCAATTCAAGGCAGCGTTGGCGGAAAGCCTGAGCCTGATTGGTCAGGTGAGCCAGTCCAGCCATGCAGCACTAATTGGTTTAGGCAAGGTCGCTGAACTGCAACCGGCAAAACTTGCAAAAATCGCGCAAACTATTATTCAAGTCACTCAAAAAAAATTCAAACAGATTTCTGTAGATCTGACACAACTTCCACAAGAATTCCATTATCTGTTTGCGCTCTTCCTGACTCAGGCCAGCTATGGTTATGATGAATATAAATCCAAGAAGAATGAATTTGTGCTCGAGCAGATCGACCTGATTGCCACTCATAGCGTCTTAACTACCGAACAGTTGCAACTGGTACAAGCAGTGCAAAGCGGACAAAATCTGGCACGTGACCTGGGCAACCGTCCGGGCAATATCTGTTTCCCTGAATATCTTGCAGAACAGGCGGTGGCTTTGGCGGCTGAATATCCAGACCTACTTAAAGTCACAGTGCTGGATGAACAGCAAATGGCAGATTTAGGCATGGGCGCCTTCCTTGCGGTAAGTAAAGGTTCAGAGCGTCCTGGTCGGATTATCAGCATGGAATATCAGTCAGAGCGTAGCGAAGCACCGGTAGTCTTGGTGGGTAAAGGCATTACGTTTGATACCGGCGGTATTTCCCTTAAACCAGGCGCAGGCATGGACGAGATGAAATACGACATGTGCGGTGCAGCTTCTGTACTCGGTACAATGCGTGCATTGTGCGAAGCCCGCTTACCTCTACATGTGGTGGGAACCATCGCTGCAGCAGAAAACATGCCTTCAGGTAAAGCCACCCGTCCTGGTGATATCGTAACGACCATGAGCGGTCAGACGGTTGAAATCCTGAATACCGATGCCGAAGGTCGTTTGGTCCTATGTGATACCTTGACCTATGTAAAACGTTTTAATCCTGCTTTGGTGATTGATATTGCGACCTTAACCGGTGCCTGTGTGGTCGCTTTGGGTTCAGTACTAACGGGTCTGTTCACGCCAGATGATAAACTGGCAGCAGAACTAGAAGCTGCCGGCCAGCATTCCTTTGACCGGGTATGGCGTATGCCGGTACTGGAAGACTATCAGGAACAACTGGATTCACCATTTGCCGACATTGGCAATATCGGTGGTCCAAAAGCCGGTTCTGTGACTGCAGCCTGCTTCCTGCAACGTTTTACCCGTGAATATCGCTGGGCACATCTCGATGTTGCAGGCACAGCGTGGAACTCAGGTACCAATAAAGGCGCAACGGGCCGTCCAGTCCCATTATTAATGCAATTCCTGGCGAATCGCGTTCAAAGCAATGGCTAAAGTCAGCTTTTATTTATTTGAAAAAAGCCCTGAACGACAAGTGGACAGCACTTGTCGTTTATGTCGTAAGATTCTGCGTCAGCCGGCGCGGATCTGGTTACTGTGTGCCGATACAGATTTGCAACAGCAGCTAGATGAATGTTTGTGGAGTTTTGATCCAGTCAGTTTTATTCCACATGGTATTGACCAGCCTCAGGCCACGGTCTGTATTTCGGCGACACTACCGGAACAGTCCGACTGGATTATTTTCAATTTTAATCCGGAAGCACTTGAACCTTACGCAAAATTTAGTCACATTATTGAGATCATTGAAAACCATGAAACGGCTAAACAGCTGGGTCGTGAAAAATTCAAGCAATATCGTCGTTTAGGTATTGAACCGGACACCCATAAGCTTTAACCGATATCATCCACAAGGAGAGGCACGTGGCATTAAATGTAGGTCCCGATTTTAAACAGCGCTGGTTAAATGTGCCGGAAGCTGTACGTCAGACCTTTATCGATGACCTCTCTCGGATCTGCGATATTTTAAAGCCAGAAACGTCTTTGGAAGAATGGCAGAGTCGCGACCAGCGCTTGCAACAGGAATCTGAACGCAAGATCGAAGCCGCGTATGCGCAGCGCAAGGCCGAATTGATTGAAGAAGCCCGTATTCGCAAACAGCTTGCGCTTGAAAAGGCCTTGGCCGAGAAACGTGCCGAAGAACAGGTCTATCAAGAACAGCTACGTCATGAGGAACAGCGCAAATTTAGCGAACAGAGTCAGGCGCTCGCTGAAATAAATACGCATCTAGAGGCTGAAGTGCAGCACTATGTCGCACGTTATGCAAAAAATCCTGAGACGACTTTTGATTTTGCCAGAGGTCGCATCCAGATTGAGGACCAGAGCATTTTATCCGAATTAGAAAGTGTACGTTTACGTCTGGAACTTGAGGCAGAAACCGTGATTGAACAGACCGTCAATGCACTGCGTGAAAAAATGCGTGCGGCGGCCAAAGAAGAAATCGAGTATATGCTGAAAAATTCTGAATTTTCTGATCAGCCACGCAATATTTAAATGAGCCTTTCACATTAAAAAAGCCCGAAAATTTGGGCTTTTTTATCTTCTATGTCGCATCTTACAAAAAATCTGCCAGCATAAAGGCAGCATTTCCGAGCAGATAGCCAATGCTTAATAAAGTGCCAATCCAGAGGATGCCACCCGCAATATTATAAAAGCTGAATGTGGCAAAGCTCATATGCGCTGAACCGGCAGCAAAAGGGCCAAATGAGCGGACAAAGGGAATAAAACGTGCGATTAAAATAGTTTTACCGCCATGTTTCATAAAATAGTGGTTGGTTTTCACCATATATTCCGGCTTAAAATAGCGTGAATGTTGATTGAAATATTTTAAGCCAAGAACTTTTCCGGTGTAATAATTCACGCTATAGCCCAGCACCGAAGCAGTGAATAACAACAGCCCCATCGAATGCAGGGTCACCAGATCGCTGCTGGCGCACAAAGCTCCCACAGCCAGCAATAGACTGTCGCCGGGCAGGAAAAAGAAAAACACCGAACCGGTTTCTGCAAAAATCACCAGAAACAGGATTGCATAAATCCATACCCCATATTGATCGAGCAATAGCGGCAATGACTGTTCCAAGTTAAGTAAAAAATCGAGCATTCGACCCGTCCACCCAGGCAATATTTGCAAGTTGAACTGCTGATTATCCCGAAAAATAAAAAAACAGTCTAATTTTTCAATCAGACTGTTCAGTAAATCAACATTTCTCTTATTTTAAGAAACCATTTTCAGCCAGAAAATCCATGCTGATTTTCGATTGTTCAGTGGTTTCGGCGGCTTTATCACCGAGCAATAAACGCTCGATATAACGTGCCAGCACATCAACCTCCAGATTGACCTTGCTGCCAACTTTCCAGGTACCGATATTGGTCCGTTCAGCCGTATGCGGAATCAGGTTCAGACTGATCACACTGCCACGTAAATGATTAATGGTCAGGCTAATACCATCAACTGTAACCGAGCCTTTTTCTGCCAGATATTTGGCAATTTCAGCAGGTGCAGTGACTTCATAATAAATTGAACGTGCATCTTCACGTACCAGGGTGATCTCGCCGACTGCATCGACATGACCTGACACAATATGACCGCCAAAACGCGTAGTCGGCAACATGGCTTTTTCAACATTGACAGGTTGACCGGCTTTCCAGGTGCTGAGCGTGGTCCGGTTCAGACTTTCACGGGAAACATCAGCCGCATACCAGTTCTCGCCCCAGTCGATCACGGTCAGGCAGATACCATTGGTCGCGATAGAATCACCCAGATGTACATCAGACATGTCCAGATCGGTCTGGATGCGTAAACGTACATCACCACCAACGCTTTGCAGACTTTCGACTTTGCCGAGGCTTTCGATAATACCTGTAAACATTTTTATTTCCTTTTCAATTCTTTTACCAGAGGGCCAACTGGGTACTAACGCCGGTCGTATCCACACCGCCCAATTCTGCATAATGATGCAGCTGGCTGAGTAATTGACGGATCGGTGGACCTGACTTGGCGTGGGTATCGGTAATCACAATAAATTCCAGCACGCGGGCACGTTCAGACTGGCGCTGTTTGCTGACACGATAACGTGGCACATCCTGGGTTAGCAAGGTCACCCGGCCACGTTTCAGATTGGCCTGTAACAAATCGGTAGCGCTGATATTACCGTCAGTTGAATAACTGGTCAGAATGAAACGTGCATTGATGGTGGCCAACAGGCTCTCGTAAGCTTCTTTGGCATATTTAGAGGAATTGTACTGACTCGGACGCTCTTTGCGCCATGCCCGGTCAATCCCGCTCTTAAAGCCCTTGGTATCCGGAGTCGGTAAATCGGCCTGATCCCATAAGGTCAGCGCATTCAGCACATGATAATTACTGCTATAAGCATGCTGATTATACGGTGGATCCAGATAAGCTACATCTACTTCAAAGCCGCTCATCTGGTTGGCCAGATGCTGGGCATCGACACACCACATTTCTGCGGCCATTCCCTTTTTCTGATCCGACTCGCAAAAACGGCTTGGAGTCAGCCACAGCAATGATTCAATCCGTTCCAGCGCAGTTTGGGTTTTCCCGCCCCAGCCATGATGAAAGCTTTTGAAAACGCCTGAAGTATTGCTGACAAAACTGGCGGAATAAAGCAAAGGGGCCAGCAAGGCAGACATTTCCACATCATCAATTGCACCTTGTGCCTGCCAGGCGGCAATCTGCTGACGGATGGCATCAATACGCATGCCGTTACGACGTTTAAAGAACAAACGGTCACGGGCCGGATCATAAATTTCATCATTGCGCGGACACAGGTTATGCGTCACCCAGCCCTTCACTTCCGGCAGACGGTTTAGATAATCAATCGCTTTCTGATAACCACCCAGCTCTTTAAATGCTGGCGCTTCCGTACAGGCCAGTACTGCATGATTCAGCGCATGGCTATACGGCTCCCAGTCATTGGCAATCACGCGATAGCCATTCTGACGGGCCAAACGTGAAACCACACCTGAACCGGCAAAAAAATCAGCAAAGATCGGCGCACGACCATCGCTACGTTTCAGGGTTCCTGTACTTTCCAACGCTTCCAGAATTAAATGCAGTAAACGGCGTTTGTTACCTAGATAAGGAACCAGCTGATGGAAAAGATATTCATCGGTGGTACGTGCCGCATGGCGACGTTTATGATAAACCGTAGACTCTGAACTCATAGTGTCTCTTGAAAAGAAATTAGCCTGAAGCGCACGTCATCACCTAAGCGAGTTACATCGCGCAGCTTAAATCGGAGTTGTTCGGCCATATGGCTAAATTCTGCATTAAACATGGTACGCGCAGACTGACCCAATAGGGTCGGTGCAACGTAACTGATCAGTTCATCAACCAATTTTTGTTGTAAAAATGCCGTAGATAAGGTCGCCCCTGCTTCCACCAGGACATCATAAATCTGATGCTGCTGAACCAGTTGCTTTAATAATTCTGCTAAAGGCTGTACCGGCAAGTGTAGCACACCCAGGTCTGCAAGCTCTTGACGAAATGGCCCCATGACCATCACTGTTTCAGGTTGCACTAAAATTTTTGCGTTGAGTGGTAAACGCCCCTGACGGTCCAGAATAATCCGTTTCGGTTGCACCACAGTCTTGATATCTTCAAGGCCATCCAGTTGACGCACATTCAGTTCACAGTCATCCGCAAGAACCGTATCAATCCCGGTAATCACTGCGCCTGAAATCGCACGCCAGTGCTGTACATCCTGACGTGCTGCTACACCGGTAATCCATTTTGATTCACCCGATGCCATTGCGGTACGGCCATCCAGGCTTGAGGCAATTTTTAAACGCACATAAGGCATGCCAGTCGCCATGGCTTTCAGGAAACCTTGATTCAGCTCATGCGCTTCATCTTCACAGATGCCAACGTCTACCTCAATGCCCGCATCTTTCAGGATCTGTACGCCCTTTCCGGCCACTAGCGGATTGGGATCAGGACAGGCCACGACAACTTTAGCCACACCTGCTTCCACCAGACCTTTGGCACAAGGCGGTGTCCGGCCATAATGCGCACAAGGTTCTAGAGTCACATAAGCGGTTGCACCACGTGCCTGTTCACCGGCCTGACGCAGCGCAAAGACTTCAGCATGTGGCTGGCCGGCTTGGGGATGAAAGCCTTCACCAATCACGATGCCATCTTTAACAATGACACAGCCGACATTCGGATTCGGTTTGGTGGAATATTGCCCCTGACGTGCCAATTCAATGGCCCGGCGCATCCAGATTTGATCTTGATTCAGTTCAGCCATGCTTATTCTTGTAATTCTCGTTGTTGCATCTGTTCAATCTGATGACGAAAAGCTTCGACATCCTGAAAATCCTGATAGACCGAAGCAAAACGCACATAGGCAACATGATCCAGAGCAAATAAAGACTGCATCACGATTTCACCGATGGTACGTGATTTCACATCACGCTCACCCAGACGGCGAATCTGTAGCTGAATATCGCTCAGCACTGTTTCAATCTGCTCCTGGGTCACCGGGCGTTTTTGCAAGGCATGCATCAGGGAACGACGTAGTTTGGCTTCATCGAAAGGTTCATTTTTGCCATCCGACTTGATGACGCGCGGCATCACCACTTCATAGCTTTCAAAGGTAGTGAAGCGTTCATTACAACTGACACATTCACGGCGACGACGAATCTGACAGCCTTCAGCTGCCAGGCGTGAATCAATCACTTTACTGTCTGCAGTATTGCAAAATGGGCAATGCATAGCGGTTTAATTGAACAAATCCAGATGGATTCCGAGTGTAGCAAAAATTACAAACTTTGTAGAGTTTTACGCAACATATAGAAAAAAAACAGCCCATTCGGGCTGTTTTACACTATATATTGATTATGGTGTATTTATTATTATTCGACACGTTCGCCATGTTGGCTTAAATCCAGACCCATACGCTCATCATCAGATGCCACACGGATTCCAATGATCAAGTCGATGACTTTCAGGATAATGAAGGTCATGATCGCAGAGTAAGCAATTGTCGCCAGTACACCTTCCACTTGCACCCAAAGCTGATGCATGACATTGGCAGGGGCATTGTCACCCATGATGAATTCGCTGGCAAAGAACGCGGTTAAAATCGCACCGACAATACCACCTACACCATGCAAGCCAAAAGCATCTAAAGAATCATCGGCTTTCAATACGCGTTTCAGTGCTGTAATCCCCCAGAAACACACCACACCACCGATCAGACCCATCGCCAATGCACCGCCTACAGTCACAAAACCTGCAGCTGGAGTAATGACCACCAGACCAGCAACTGCACCCGATACGCCGCCCAGTACAGAAGCTTTACCACGTGCCAGTTTTTCAGTGATTAACCAAGAGATAGCTGCTGCCGCTGCAGCGACTTGAGTCACGATCAAAGCATAGCCTGCAGAACCGTTGGCACCTAATGCAGAACCACCGTTGAAACCGAACCAGCCTACCCAGAGTAAAGATGCACCAATTACAGTAAGGGTCAGGTTATGTGGTGCCATAGATTCACGACCCAAACCCATACGTTTGCCCAGCATATATGCCGCTACCAGACCGGCAACACCCGAGTTGATATGTACAACCGTACCACCGGCAAAATCAAGCGCGCCGTCGTTACCTAACCAGCCACCACCCCATACCCAGTGGGTAATTGGTGCATAAACAATCACCACCCAAAGTGCGATAAAAGCAACGAAAGCACCAAATTTCATACGCTCTGCAATCGAACCGCTGATGATGGCAACCGTAATGATGGCAAAAGTCATTTGGAAAATCACAAACAGGATTTCAGGAATCGTGCCTGAAAGCGCCTCTGTGGTAATACCGGCCAGCATGAACTTGTCCAGACCGCCTATAAAGGCATTGCCTTCACCGAAAGCTAGGGTATAACCAATAATCACCCAAGCAATACTGACCACCGCCGCAGCAATAAAGCTATGTGCCATCGTCGCCAGAACGTTTTTCTTGCGGACCATACCGCCATAAAATAGCGCCAAGCCAGGAATGGTCATGAGTAAAACTAGAGCGGTAGAGGTTAAAACCCAGGCGGTATCGCCGGTATCTAGCGTTGGTTCTTCTTCTGCAGGCGCTGCAGCTTCAACTGGCGCTGCTTCAGCAATTGCTGCTATCGTGTCTGTTGTTGTATTTGTTGTATCGCCTGCTTCTTCAACAAGCACAATTTCTTCTGTCGGTGCTGTTGCTGTTGCAGCTTCTTCAGCCCATGCAACAGAACCACCAAAAAGAGCGCCGGCCATGCCGAACGCGAGTAGCATTTTTTTCATTCGTATCCCCCAACCAAGTTTTTGTGAGTTATTAGGTACTCAGCAAACTTCGTGCCAAGTTAGACAGCGTCTGCACCTGTTTCACCTGTACGAATACGGATGACTTGTTCTAAGTTGGTCACGAAAATTTTTCCGTCACCGATTTTTCCAGTGCTCGCCACACGAGTAATAGATTCAATCACCGCGTCTACCATTTCATCGCTAATCGCGATTTCAATTTTGACTTTCGGCAAGAAATCTACAACGTATTCAGCACCACGATAGAGTTCAGTGTGGCCTTTTTGACGACCAAAGCCTTTCACTTCAGTTACAGTGATGCCTTGAACACCAATTTCAGACAATGCTTCGCGAACATCGTCTAATTTAAAAGGTTTTACAATTGCAGTTACGAGCTTCATGTTTGTTTTCCTTCGGCTTATTTCACCAGTAAGGTTTTACGTTCAAATTTCATGCCAAGATTCCTAAGGTCGGGGGAAATTAGAAAGCCCGGCATGTGGTTTATTTATACCTTATTTTATACGGATAAAGGCTTTGAATCTTCAAAAAATAGACATTTTTTATGTGGATTTTTACAATATCTTTAATCGAATAAGTCTATATTTTGTCTGAAATACTATAGTCTGCATTTTAGCAATGCTAAACTGTCGGTTCCTTTCTACGGCGATGGATCAGACAATGATTGAAACTTTATTACAAGCAATTTTGCAGCAAGTCGAACAACCTAAGAAAGATTTGGAACATAATATCCGTGCCTTGTTAAATGAAGCTGTGGCGAAAATGGATTTGGTGTCTAAAGAAGAAATAGAACGTCAGCGTACTGCCCTAAATAATGCCAATCATCGCCTGAATGATTTACTGAAACAGGTGGAAGCATTAGAAGAGAGAATTTCGAACAAAAAATAAGCACAACTACAGTGCATAAAAGACACCAGAACTATAAAAATAACGCACCAAATTGGAACAATAATAATGTCTTTTGCCAAAATTTATACACGAGGCTTGCTGGGCCTGCATGCGCCTTTAATTGAAGTCGAAGTTCATGTCAGTTCGGGTATGCCTTCGCTCACTATAGTGGGGCTTCCCGAAGCGGCGGTACGTGAAAGTAAAGACCGGGTCCGTTCTGCCATTTTGAATAGCGGCTTTCAATTTCCAACCAAACGTCTGACCATTAATCTGGCCCCTGCAGATCTGCCAAAAGATGGCTCACGTCTGGACTTACCGATTGCTTTAGGTATTTTAGTGGCCTCTGGGCAGCTGCCTGAAAATTGCACCGAGCATCTTGAATTTATTGGAGAATTGGCCCTCGATGGTCAATTACGTCCTGTCAGCGGCACCTTAAGTATTGCCATTGCCTGTCAAAGTGATCAGCATCAACTGATTTTGCCTGGCCCCAATGCACAGGAAGCCTGTCAGCTCCCAGACTTTAAAGTCTTTGCAGCCAATCATTTAAAAGAAGTGTGTGAACATCTTTCCCAAGCGCAGCGCTTACCGCAAATAGAAGCCAGTCCACTCAATACAGACCATTTTTATAAGTTTGATCTGGCGGATGTAAAAGGACAATTACGACCACGGCGTGGCTTGGAAATTGCTGCGGCAGGTGGTCATTCCCTGCTGTTTCGAGGCCCACCCGGAACAGGCAAGACCTTGCTGGCTTCTCGATTGGCCAGTATTTTGCCGCCCTTAAAGACGCAGGAAAATCTGGAAGTGGCCAGTATTTATTCGGTGGCGAATGCCAATCACCCTTTTGGACAACGGCCGTTTCGAGCACCACACCATACTGCTTCTGCGGTGGCATTGGTCGGTGGCGGCTCACACCCCAAGCCAGGAGAAATTACCCTGGCACATTTAGGGGTTTTATTTCTGGACGAACTGCCTGAATTCGACCGCAAAGTGCTGGAGGTTCTACGTCAGCCTTTGGAAGCCAAGGAAATCGTCATTTCCCGGGCATCACGCCAAATTACCTTTCCGGCTAATTTCCAGTTGGTGGCTGCCATGAATCCATGTCCATGTGGGTATGCATTCAATCAAGATATCCGCTGCCAATGTTCACCCGAAAGTATTAAACGCTATCAGAACCGGATTTCAGGCCCGTTGCTGGATCGGATTGATTTGCATATTGATGTACCGCCATTACAAGCGCATGAATTACAGGACAATCGACCTACAGAAAACTCAGAAACGGTTAGACAACGCGTCATTGCAGCCTATGAAATTCAGATGCAACGGCAAAATACCTTGAATATGAGTTTGAGTCCAAAGCAGTTAGAGCAATATGCCGCATTAGATCAGTCTGCTCAGAATATGCTTGAAATGGCTCAGCAAAAACTGAATTTATCAGCGCGCGGCTATCATCGGGTCTTGCGTGTTGCACGCACCATTGCCGATTTAAATCAAAGTCCAGATATTCAAAGTCAGCATCTTTCGGAGGCCCTGTCTTATCGCGGGCAGCAGCAGATTTAGATCATTAAAAAAAGGCGACCTAAGGTCGCCTTTTTATCTAAAGAGGATTAGAAGCTATAACCCAGTCCAAATACGACTTTATTCTTTTGTTTTTCATCAAAACGATCATAACCACCCAAGATATAATTCATGCTTGCAGTTACACCTGTGTCACCAAGTGGCTTGCTTAAACCGATGTCAAAATGACGGAAACCAAAACTTTCTGTAGTTCCTTCAATAAAGTCACCTGATTTTTCATAAGCGTATAAGCCTAAAGCTGTATCCAAGCTGAAATCTTGTGGTAAAGCATAGCTATAAGTAGCTTTTAAATAGGTATCACCTGCATTGCCCCAAGTAGTATCTTCAAGAAGAGTTTGTGCTGTAACGCCCAAATCTTTATAGCTCATACCCAGTAACAGCTCAAATCCATCAGAATTGACATCAGATTCATAATAATAATAGTAGGTCGTACCGATCGTTAAACCTAAGTCATCATTGACTGCATGGCTATAGCCAGCATAGAAGTTATTTTCGAAAGCATCACGTCCTTCTTCAGACAAAGGGTAATCTAGCGTAGATCCCCACCAACCTGCATAGAAGCCAGACGCATGGTTATAATCAAGTCCACCTTGTAAGGTAGCGCCGCTATTTTCAGGAATGTTAGTAATACCACGCAAGTTATAGCTCGAAAGTACGCTGATATTTCCAGATACCGTATGTTCAGCAACAGGTTCTTCAGCAAAAGTAAAAGAAGATACAGCGCCCAATAAAGCAAGAGATAATACTTTTAATGTTAATTTCATTGTGTGGCTCCCCCCAGATCGTCTGAGACGTTTTTATGATCATTGATTAAACTCAAGCTCAAAATTTGCAAGAGCTATGCCAATCTGGATAAAAGGAACCAAAATAATAAATCTAAAAATATAAATAAAATTTAAGTTATTGTTTTTAATTTAAAATTTGAATTATAAAAAACTGAATTATCTAGGCTTTCTTTTAAATAAATGTATTTAAGGCTATTTCATCACTTTTTTAATACTTATACATAATCATTTACAATTTGCCCCATTTTGATTCCATTTTTGTAATGATTAAAATTTGTGCTAAAAAATAGTGCGTAATTTTTGATCATATTTTTCTCCCGTTTCAAAATAAATAAGCTGATCACATTCATTTCACCACTTTAGAAATATCATTTATAATTTCCAATAAAATTATGTTTTTACTCACTTTTTACCGATAGGTTAGAAATTAATCACCTCAAATCCTTGCTATTGTTTAATTTGAGTTAAAAAAATCTAAACTTTAGTGGAATATATCCAATAAAAAATGACATTTTTTCAGCAATTCTTATACAATTCCTAAAAAATTCCGATCAATTTGTATAAGGCTCTCTTCCCAATGCAAAATTCAAAAAAATTAACATTAGCAGTTTTGATTCAGGCTGCTTTGGTTTCTACCGCTTTCGCTAGCGAGCAAAGCGAGTCTAAAGGTTTTGTAGAAGATGCTGAAGGTTCTGTACTTTTCCGTACCGGCTATTTGCACCGTGACAAGAAAAATAACGTACCAGATACGAGCTCATTTGCACAAACTGCGATTGTTAAACTAGACTCTGGCTTTACTCAAGGTACTGTAGGCTTTGGTGCTGGTATTATTGGTGATGCTTCATTTAAATTGGGTGAAAATGGTCATACTGGCAATGATATGATCCCAGTCCACCCTCAAAATAATGCTGATGGTACTAAAGATGCTTATGACCACTGGGCTCGTGGCGGTGCATATGTGAAAGCTCGTGTATCAAATACGACTGCGACTTACGGTACTCAGGTTTTAGACTTACCTGTACTTGCAAGCAATACTGCGCGTTTAGTGCCTGAATACTATACTGGCGTATTGGTTCAAAGTAACGAAATTGAAAACTTAAACCTGATTGCTGGTAAATTCACAGAAAATCAGCTTTCCAACCAAATCAATTCCGATGGTGCAAAGCTGGATCGTGCAGTGGTTTGGGGCGCGAAATATAAATTTAATGATGCAGTTAATGCTTCTTATTATGGTACAGACATTAAAGACCGCTTAGACCGCCACTATGTTAATGCCAACTATAGCTATGCATTGGCAGATAAAAGCACATTAACTCATGATTTCAGTGGTTACCATACAAAATGGGATAAAGAAGCAAATCCATATCTTTATTCTCAAATCGGCTCACCAGATGATTCATTCGATAATACTATTTTAGCTTTATCTACAACTTATAATCATGGTCCACATAATGTCATGCTTGCTTACCAGCAAAATTTTGGTAACACTGGCTATGACTATGGTTTGGGTACAGGCGTAGGTGATGGTAAACAATCGATTTATATGCCGAATTCATACCTGTCTGACTTTATTGGTAATGACGAAAAATCAGCGCAACTTCAATATACATTTGACTTTGGTGCTGTAAATGTTCCTGGATTATCTTGGACATCTGCTTTTGTTTATGGTTGGGATATTAAAGCTACTAACAATGCAGGTACTATGATCAGTGATAATGAGCATGAGCGCGAATTCTTTAACCAAGTGAAATATACTGTTCAGTCTGGTTTTGCGAAAGATGCAAGCTTACGTCTTCGTCATTCTTACTACCGTGCAAGTGATGATTATCAATCTAACTACATTGGTGACACTAATGAATGGCGTATCTGGTTAGACATTCCTGTAAAATTATTCTAATTCACACGAATTTCAAGCCATAAAAAAACCTGCACATTGTGCAGGTTTTTTTATTTCAGGCTTTAAAATTTTAAAGCCTAGACCACAGAAAGCAATTATTTGTTTGCTTCTGCATAAGCTGCAATTGAATCCAGTACTTCTTGTTTCGCAACATCAGCACTTTCCCAACCACTGAGCTTGACCCATTTTCCTGGCTCTAAATCTTTGTAGTGCTGGAAGAAATGTTCGATCTGGCTAATCAACAATGGAGGAAGATCAGTATATTCCTGAACATCTTTGTAGATTGGAGTCAGTTTGTCATGTGGAACTGCAACCAGTTTCGCATCAACACCACCGTCATCTTCCATGTTCAATTTACCGACAGGACGGCAACGAATCACAGAACCTGGCTCTACTGGATGAGGCGTTACAACCAGTACGTCTAATGGATCACCATCAAGCGATAGTGTGTTTGGTACATAACCGTAGTTTGCTGGGTAGAACATTGCTGTACCCATGAAACGGTCTACAAATAACGCATCAGAATCTTTATCGATTTCGTATTTGATTGGTGCTGCATTTGCAGGAATTTCGATGATCACATAGATATCGTTTGGCGCATCTTTACCCGCTGGGATATTGCTGTAGCTCATAGCATCACTCTTTAACAAGTTATATCTTTTAAAAAACCGCGACAATTATAACGGTTTTTAAAGATTTTTTTGGATTTTAAAATATCGAACTGTAAATATGTCCGCAGACCTGATGACTTAAACCAACTTGATGATCAGCAGCAATAAGGTCACAGGACATAACATCGAGAGCAACCATACGATAGAGCGTAAAGTCGCCCAGTTGGCCAAATAGCAGATTCCGTACAACACACGAAAAACCAGATAAGCCACACCAAAAATCATGACCAAATCTTGTGATATCACCATGTACTCTGCCATCAAGATCGCAGCAATAAAGAGTGGTAAACTTTCAAAGCTATTCTGCTGGGCAGCATTGGCGCGACTGGCCAAGCCTGAAGACTTTTCTAAAAATGCCCGTGGATTCTGATTGTCTTTAGTGCTGAAGCCTGCTGATTTTTTTGCAATCAATGTAAACACATAAGGCAAAAGACAAGCGGCCAAAATGAGATAAATAACCCCACTAATGCTGTGCATCTGTTTTTTCTCATGAAAATTTTATCTCTATCATAGCATGGCATTTCGTGAATAAATTTTGTTAAATAGAGTGCTTTTTATTACTTGTTAAGGATTCACTATGGTCGCGCCTGATCAAAATGAAATGTTCGATGTCCTCGAGAAACAACGCCAGCATCAACGTCAAGTGGATCGCGTATTAAAAATTGTCCTACCGATTGTGGCATTTCTGATGGCTGTCATTTGTGCCAATATGAATATCTGGTCACCAATCTTCACCTTTGCCATTTTATGGATTGCCTTTTATTTCGTCGGTATCAAGCGTATGCCTCTCTGGCACTGGCTGGTCGCGATTCTGGTGTATTGCTTGGTCGATAACATTCTAAGTTATGGCAGCTTTAATCAAACCGGATTTACTCGCCAGTTTGGCACCATGTTTATCTTCTTGGGAGTAGTTGGTGTAGGTCGTCCTTATTTTGATCGCTGGTTAATGAAAAAATAAAAAGTCCAAATCAAAAAAGCGCCTGACGGCGCTTTTTTTTTCTTATAGGTATTAGGCTGTTTTACGTAAATCTTTACGCAGGATTTTACCTACGTTTGATTTTGGCAATTCATCCATAAACTCGACATAACGTGGACGTTTATAACCGGTCAGGTTTTCTTTAGCGAATGCTAAAACTTCTTCTGTGGTTAAAGACGGATCTTTTTTCACGACAAACAGTTTTGGCACTTCACCTGATTTTTCATCAGGCACACCAATCGCAGCCACTTCCAGTACTTTTGGATGAGTTGCTACAACTTCTTCAATCTCAGATGGGTAGACGTTAAAACCAGACACTAGAATCATGTCTTTCTTACGGTCTACAATTTTCACATAACCACGTGAATCCATGACACCGATATCACCGGTACGGAAGAAGCCATTCACCATGACTTTTTCAGTTTCATCCGGACGGTTCCAATAGCCTTTCATGACCTGAGGACCACGGATTGAAATTTCACCTTGCTCACCCAGTGGAACTTCATTGCCTTCATCATCCAGAATAGCCACTTCAGTCAATGGTAATGGAATACCAATAGTGCCACTGAATTCTTCAGACGCAGGTGGGTTTGCTGTTGCCACCGGAGAAGTTTCAGACAAACCATAGCCTTCAACGATATTGGTTCCGGTAACTTTCTTCCATGCTGCTGCAGTAGAAGGAAGTACCGCCATACCGCCGCCCATCGCCATTTTCAGTTTACTATGATCAAGTTGCTTAAACTCTTCATTGTTTACCAGCGCATTGAAAAGTGTGTTCACTGCCGGGAAGAAAGTCGGCTGGTATTTACGTAGCTCTTTCATCACCGCAGGTAAATCACGCGGGTTTGGAATCAGAACATTCGCCTGACCTTTGTACATACCGTAAAGTGCGCATACCATGAATGCAAAGATATGATAAAGCGGCAAAGCACAGAAAATACGGTCATCTGGCTGACCATCTTGCGCACCAAATTTACTCTGGAAGATGCCGTCACACTGCAGCATGTTCGCAACCAGGTTACGATGTGTCAGTTCAGCGCCTTTAGATACGCCTGTGGTACCACCTGTGTATTGAAGAACTGCTGTATCGCTAAGGGTCAATTCAGGGCGTTTATAGTTACTTGGATTAACTTTAGATAACGCCGCATTAAATCTCACATGGCCTGGAATATCCCAAGCTGGAATTTGCTTGCGCACAGAACGCAAGACAAAATTTACCAACGTTCCTTTCAAGGCACCCAGCATGTCACCGACAGAAGCGACCACGACATGCTTCACTGGTGTTTTACCAATAATCGCTTGATAAACAGAAGCAAAGTTTTCAATAATCACCAGTACTTCAGCACCTGAGTCATTCAATTGATGCTCAAGTTCACGCGATGTGTAGAGTGGATTCACGTTGACCAATACCAAACCTGCGCGGAACACCCCAAGTGCCACAACCGGATACTGAAGAACGTTTGGCATCATCACTGCCACACGTGAACCTTTTGCCAACCCCAAGCTTTGTAGATAAGTTGCAAACTTACGGCTCGCCTCTTCCAGTTCATTGAAAGTCATTGCCTTATCCATAAAGATAAAGGCATCACGCGAGCCGAATTTTTGGAAATTACGCTCAAAAATATCTACTAGAGAAGTATTTTCTGCTGGTAATTCTACTGTTTCTGGAATCCCTGTTTTTTGGTATTCAGCAAACCAAATTTTTTCCATAATGGCCATCTCTCCAATCATAATCCTTAGTATTTCAACTGTTTTTTTCAATATCACACGCCATTTTTAGACTTGTATATGTGCGATATTGCATCCATCTTGTTGAATCGTTGTTCATATATAACGTATTTCGCAGGATGGATGCTAGTCTTATCTTTGAATCAACAGTTTATTTGCTTTTTGATATCCGCGTGGTAAAAGCTGTCCTTTTGCACCGCGCTTGCCGATATATTTGCGCAAATCATCCCCTTTTAATTTTAACTGCTGTTGTCCTGCAAGCACTTGAATTATTTCATCAAGCTTCAATAGTGTCATGGACAAAATTTGATCACCATCTTCAAGTTGTATCAATTTATTTCCTTTACCTTTGTTCAATACAGGTAATTCTGCTAAATCGACAATCAACAGACGTCCTGCTGAACTGAGCAGTGCAACATGTGTAGCATCTTCGAGCGGCTGCAGGTTCATGACCTCTGCCCCTTCAGATAAATTCAGGAAAGCTTTTCCGGCTTTGGCACTGGTATCCAGCTGCTTGGCCTGGGTTTTAAAGCCATAGCCTTTGTTGCTTGCTGCTAGAATTTCAGTTTCATCCTCTGCCACCAGAACCTGTTTAAAACCTACCCCGCTGCCTGGAGACAGTTTTGAACTGAGCGGTTCGCCCAGACCACGCGCAGACGGCAACGTATTGATGGCCAAGGCATAGCTACGCCCAGTGTCATCTAATACATAAACGCGTTGGTTGGATTTGCCCTGTGCATGACTCAAGTACTGATCACCGGCACGGAAATTCAGATTTTCTGCATCGACTTCATGACCTTTGGCACAGCGAATCCAGCCAGCTTCTGATAACACCACTGTTACAGGATCGGCCGGCAACATTTCATTTTCATTAATTGCCGCCGCTTCAGCGCGCTGCACGATTGGCGAACGGCGATCATCACCAAATTTCTTGGCATCGTCTTTCAGTTCAGCAATGATCAGGTTTTTTAAAGATTCTGGATTGGCCAGTTGTTCACGAATTACTGCCGCTTTTGCTTCCAGTTCTTCCTGCTCACGGCGCATTTCCATTTCTTCAAGCTTGGCTAAATGACGCAATTTTAGTTCTAGAATCGCTTCGGCCTGAATCTCGTCAATATTAAAACGCTGCATCAAAACTGGTTTTGGCTGATCTTCTTCACGAATAATCTGAATCACTTCGTCAATATTCAGATAAGCAATGATCAGACCGCCGAGAATATGTAGGCGTTTTTCGATCTTGTTCAGATGATATTGCAGACGGCGTGTTACCGTGGTTTTACGGATTTCAATCCATTCCAGCAAAATACGACGAATTGATTTCACCTGTGGACGGCCATCGGCACCAATCATGTTCATATTGACACGATAACTGGATTCCAGATCGGTGGTGGCAAACAAGTGACTCATCACCGATTCGGCATCAATACGATTCGAACGCAGGACAATAACCAAACGGGTGGGATTGGCATGATCCGATTCATCCCGTACATCGCTGACCAAAGGCAGTTTCTTGGCCTGCATCTGATCGGCAATCTGAGTGATGATTTTGGAACCTGACACCTGATACGGTAGTTCCGTGATAATAATTTCGTTTTTATCGACGCTATAGACCGCACGCATGCGATAACTGCCACGACCTGTGGTCTGAATTTTTAACAGCTCAGCAGGCGGGGTGATAATTTCGGCTTTGGTCGGCAAGTCTGGCGCAGGAATATATTCTGCGATTTTTTCATCGGTCAGGTTCGGATTACGAATTAGCGCAATCGTCCCTTTGACCACTTCACGCAGGTTATGCGGTGGAATGTCTGTGGCCATACCGACAGCAATACCAGTGGTGCCATTCAGCAAGATGTTCGGTACACGGGCTGGCAAATTCACCGGTTCTTTCATCGAACCATCAAAGTTGTCCTGCCATTCACAGGTGCCCTGACCCAGCTCAGACAGTAATAGTTCACTGTACTGGGAAAGCTTGGCTTCGGTATAACGCATCGCTGCGAAAGACTTTGGATCATCGGGTGAACCCCAGTTGCCCTGTCCCTCAATAAACGGGTAACGATAACTAAAGGGCTGTGCCATCAGCACCATGGCTTCATAACAGGCCGAGTCACCATGCGGATGGTATTTACCCAATACGTCACCAACAGTACGTGCCGATTTCTTCGGTTTGCTGGTCCATTTCAGGCCCAGCTCACTCATGGCATAGACAATCCGGCGCTGTACCGGTTTCAGGCCATCGCTAATATGAGGGAGTGCCCGATCCATAATCACGTACATGGCGTAATTCAGATAAGCTTGTTCGGTAAATTCTGCTACGGAGCGGTTTTCTGTCGCATGATGCGCAAGGCTTGTCATAACAACCTATAGTCCTAAATAATTCGTTTTTGTATCAATGTTTCTTATGCTAAGTCGTGGCTGTAGATGAAACAAGGGCATCAAATCGTTCAGCGCGACAATTTGTGTCTTATGGCCTAAAAATATCCACTTTATAGGCCCTAAGCAACTAAAAAATCATTCCCTTTATAAGCCCATCGATTCGAGGGTCTTGCCTTTGGTTTCTTCACCCAAGACCAGAATCACAATCGCGACAGCGACCAGAACTGCCGTAAACATGGTAAAGACATAGCTAAAGCCATTCGGCATACCCATCAGATGGGTTACAGCAAAAGGTGCCGCGATACCGCCAATCCGGCCAACAGCCCCGGCCCAGCCTGAACCAAAGGCACGGATATTGGTCGGATATTGTTCCGGCGTATAAGTATAGAGTACGCCCCAGGCGCCCAGATTAAAGAAGGACATCAGACAGCCCCAAATCACGATTTCAGTAACACTACCCGACTGGCCAAAGAAATAGGCCGAGATCGCGCACATGCCAATAAAACCGGCCAGAGTCGGCTTACGACCGAGTTTTTCAACCAGCCATGCCGCCACCAGATAACCGGGCAACTGCGCCAGAATCATAATCAGCACATATTCAAATGACTGTACGATGCTATAGCCTTCTTTGACCAGTAAGCTTGGCAACCAGGTAAAAATGCCATAATAAGAGAAAATAATACCGAACCAGATCAGCCAGAGCATGAGCGTACGGCGCGCAAAGATACCCGACCATAGCTGGGAAAATGAAATATGCTGCTTCTCTGCGACTGGTTTCACTTCAAAAATTTCATAGACTTGAACGCCACATTGACGCTCAATCTTTTTGACCAGTGCCGAAGCTTCCTCTATACGACCACGGTTAATCAGGAAAGGAATAGATTCCGGCACCATTTTCCAGATCACGATGGCATACAGTGCAGGCAGACCACCGATCATGAAAGCGGTTTGCCAGCCAAAATCAGGAATGACAAAGCGCGATACTAAAGCTGCAACTAACCAGCCCAGCCCCCAGAAGCTTTCCAGCAAGACAATAAAACGGCCACGCACATGTGCAGGAATATATTCACTGACCAGCGTTACGGCCACGGGTAACTGACCACCCAAGCCTAAACCAACGATAAAACGGAATACCAGCAGCCAGGTCAGATTCGGTGCAAAAGCACAAGCTGCAGTGGCCAGGCTATAAATGACCAGGGTCGCAGCAAAGACAGTTTTACGGCCAAAACGGTCTGCCAGACCACCTGAACAAATCGCCCCGATCGCCATGCCAACAAAACCGATGGATACCACCCAGCTTTTCTGATCGGCAGTCATCTGCCAGTCTTCAGCCATTTTTGCCAGGATAAAGGAAATCAATCCGGTATCCATGGCATCAAACATCCAGCCCAGCCCAATCACCACCAGCAAGGTATAGTGAAACTTACCAATCGGTAAGCGTTGTATGCGAGAAACTAAATCCATAACAAAAATCTCTGATCAGGTGGAACGGGAGATGCTGCTTTCTCAACAGGTGGGCTACTTTATATTTTTTATACTACGAATTGTGCCAAATACGGTTATTTTTATTACCGCATGCAACAAGATTAACCCTCAGGATTCGTCTTTGGAGGATGCCGAGTGTTCATCATCTTCTTTATAAATGAATTTTGGCATTTCCAGACCAAAATAGATGGCGATCAGACGTAAGCTAAAACCAAAAATCAGGGTAGAAATAATCGTCAGATCCTGCGACAAGCCGTAGTGGCTACAGAGCCAGTAAAAGATCACTGAAACAAAGGCAATACTGGCATACAGTTCACGGCGGAACACCAGCGGCACGTCATTACATAAAATGTCACGCAAAATCCCGCCAGACACTCCGGTCAAAACACCCGCGACGGCGCTGACCACAAAACCATGTCCCATTTCCAGGGCAATCTGGCAGCCAATAATGGTAAAGCCAATGAGGCCCAAGGCATCCAGCACCAGGAAGACATTACGTAACTGTCGCATCCATTTGGCAATCAGGATAGTGACGAAGGCTGCGCAACAGGTCAGCACCAGATATTCGGGATGTTTGACCCAGGTCAAGGGATAATGTCCAAGCAGAACATCGCGGACCGAACCACCACCCAGTGCAGTAACACAGGCAATAATCATCACGCCAAACCAGTCCATGCTGCGCCGGCCAGCGGACAGTGCACCGGTCATGGCTTCAGCGGTAATTGCAATAATATAGATGACGGTCAGTAACATCGCCCTGCTTCCACCTGAGGCTTTGAGATGGCGGCTATTCTAAGCTAAATCTGTGTGAAAGTTATAAGAATCCGGCACAACATTGCTTAAATTTTTTCCCCGAGCCACAAATACAGGCCTGTTTCATGGTGATGCTCTGGTCTGTAGTCGGATCCAGGAAATACCAGCGACCTTCAAACTTCACAAAATGCGAAGCTTCATGATGCACCTGTGCCTGCTTGCCATCATGATAATGTGCCTTAAACTCGACTAAGGCATGATTTTTATCTATTTTTTCATTGGCTTGAACAATTTCAACTTTTAACCACTGATTGGCTTTACTCCAATCACTAATCGCTTGCAGGTCCAGCGCCTGTTGCTGACCCAGCGCAGTCGTGGTTTTGATATAATCGATTTCATGCTTGGCGAAGGCACTGTAACGGGAACGCATGAGTTGCTGTGCAGTCTCTGCGATCTGTTTTCCTGCATGCAGCGGCTGACAACAGCTGTGATATTCGCCTTGTCCACATGGACATGCTTCTGACATTTTAGTTCCATAAAAATAGCCCGACAATGCGGGCTATTTTAGCAAACTTTAAAGACCAAACATGACTAGAGTCTAGTCCTGTGCAGGAAGCTGCGGAATGATATGCACTTTGTCGATCTTATGACCGTCCATGGTGACGACCTCAAAGATATGCCCGTCTGCTTCAAACTTTTCACCGCTATGCGGTAAACGTGCCATATGGAATAACACATAGCCAGACAAGGTTGAATATTCTTCGGTTTCATTGACCAGATCACGATCCAGCAGCAACGAAACATGACGAATATCAGTGGAACCATCCAGAATCAGGCTGCCATCTTCCAGGCTTTCTGCGGCAGCTTGCAGCTCATCTTCATCCGGAAATTCACCGGCAATTGCTTCAAGGATATCAATTGGCGTGACAATCCCTTCAATCGAACCATATTCATTCAGGACAATCGCCATTTGCAATGGAGCCTGACGCAATTGCTCCATCACCATCAGTACCTGGGCATTTTCATGCACGATCACCGGTTCACGTAAGTGCTTTTCAAAATCCAGCACCCCGGTTTCAATGTATTCATTCAGGACTTTATGGGTCAGTACCACCCCGGCAATATTGTCCAGTTCACCACGTGCAACGATCAGACGTGAATGACTCATCTGCAATAACTGTTCTTTGATACTGTCAGCATCATTGTCCAGATCAATCCATTCTAGCTCAGGACGCGGTGTCATCACTGATTTGACCGGACGTTCAGACAGACCCAGTACGCCCTGTACCATGACACTATGATAGATGCCATTGTCATCATTAAAGACTTCATCGGCAAAGGCACGGGTTGCCAGAACATCTTCCGGTTCAGAAGAATCATTGTCCTGAGCAGGTTTACCACCCAGCATCCGCATCACTGCTGAAGCAGTACGGTAGCGCATATCCGTAGTAGTCACCATTTTTTCCTGATTGCGTTTCATGGTCTGGTTAATAAATTCGACAATCACCGAGAAACCAATCGCAGCATACAGATAGCCTTTCGGAATATGGAAACCGAAGCCTTCGACCACCAGCGAGAAACCGATCATCATCAGGAAGCCCAGACACAGAATCACTACGGTCGGATGCCTGTTGACGAAATCCATCAGGGCTTTGGATGCCCAGAGCATAATCCCGATGGCAATAATCACGGCAATCATCATGACTGACAGGTCTTTAACCATGCCAACCGCAGTAATCACACTGTCCAATGAGAAAACGGCATCCAGCACCACGATCTGGACAATCACCATCCAGAATACTGCATGGACCGGATTTTCTTCTTTGATGACCGGTTTGGCTTCCAGACGCTCATGCAGTTCCATGGTGCCTTTAAACAGCAGGAACACCCCACCAAACAATAGAATCAGATCTCGACCTGAGAAAGCATGATCAAAGATGTGGAATAGTGGATCAGTGAGGGTCACTACCCAGGCAATCGAGGCCAGTAAGATCAAACGCATCAGCAGGGCCAGCATTAAGCCGACAATCCGCGCCGTATTACGCTGTTCTGGTGGCAGTTTCTCCGCCAAAATGGCAATAAAAACCAGATTGTCGATCCCGAGTACAATCTCAAGAACAATTAATGTGAGTAAACCGACCCAGGCTGAAGGATCCGACATCCATTCAAAGATCATACGCTTGGCTCCTGAAACTCAGGACTGCAGCATTGAATGAACCGAGACTGTAATGAAACAGCATAATATTTTTGATATTGAACAATACCAATTACTTGACGGCGATTTATAGAGTTACACGGCCAACTACCACTACCCATTTTCGTTCTATTGTTGTGAAACCAATTTTTAGTATAGCAAGATCAAATCGAAATTCACCCTTTTTCATGGCTGTTTATCGATGAATTTTGCCTGGCTGTAATGCAGTGAAAATGCAGCTGCTCACAGAATTGTCATATTTATTAATTAAGCTAGAGTCACAAGAAAGAAAAATGATAAGGTGAAGAAAATAAATGCAAAGCGTAATTCAAATGACAGATTATTTTAAAGACAACTCCCCAAAAACAACTCGCCCTCTAGTGGCACTCTATTGTGGTTCACGTGCAGGCAACAAACCGGTTTATTTAGAAAAAGCCATTCATCTCTCGCAAGGACTGGCAGAACATGGTTTCGGACTGGTCTATGGTGGCGCCAGTATCGGCCTGATGGGACAGGTCGCGGATGCCATGATCCAGCACGGCGGTGAAGCCGTTGGGGTGATTCCCGAATTTATGCTGGATTATGAAATTGCCCATAACCAGCTCACTGAATTACATGTGGTGACCAGCATGCATCAACGCAAGGCTATGATGGCTGAGCGGGCCTGTGCCTTTGTAGCACTACCGGGTGGACTGGGCACGTTTGAGGAAATTCTGGAAATTGCCACCTGGGGGCAGCTGAACCAGCACCAGAAACCGATGATGCTGTATAACGTGAATGGTTTCTATGATGCCTTGATTGCACAGCTGGACCGTGCGGTCGAAGATGGTTTTTTACCGCCACAGCATCGCGCCAAACTGATCATTTGCGAACACGAAGAAGAAATTTATACAACTTTAACCAATTTAGGCCATCCGCAAAGATTTGTGGTTTAAACCGTTCCAATTAAGAAAAAAGCGAGCACCTGGCTCGCTTTTTTATTGGATTTTTAATATCAGGACTTATTGACCATAATTCGTCACAAAGTCATAAAACATCGGCAAAGTTGTTGCCAGAATGACCGACATGGCCAGACCGAACATCAGTTTCATGGCATCTGCACTGACATTACGTGAAGTACGATGTTTGTTGACTTCATCCAGAATCATCGACATGGCAAATTCACGACCTGCGAGTAATCCCAGGAATACCCAGGTGGTACTCATTGGAATGTTGCTCCACTCTTTAAAAACTAACAGGATAATGGCATACATGAAGTCGATAATCGTTGCAGCACGAATGTCGGTCACACCGGTTTTGGTGTCGACAATGTTTTGGATAGCCCCGCCACGTTGATACAGAATCACACCCAGCAAGACTACGAATACCGTAATCGCAAACATCAGGAATTCAAACGGCACCTGACGTGGCACATACACGAAGATGTTAGCCAGATCCTGAATCAGCCATTGGCTCCACAGGAAACCGGTAGAGACCCATTGCAAGCCCATCCAGACCTTGGAGTGTTCCTGATGACGTGTCTTGGCAAAATGGCGTGCCAGCTGCTTGACCACAAAACGATAGATGACAATCGCCACAATAAAGGCCACGGCGTAGCCCATCATCGATTTGACCATCATCGAGCCTAAGCTGGCAGGAGAGAAAATCGTAAGCACCAGGAAGGTGGTACTGACTGGAATCCCGTATCTGGTTAGTAGTAACAGGAGAATTGGCGGCACAATATACAGCCAGGTAATACCACCTTCAGGGAAAGGAATCGTTTCTAAACGACCGTATGAGGCATCACCCACCCCAGATGCATACCAACCATAGACCAATACGACAATTAAAATTGAGCTGATATAAATCCACAACACCCACCATGGGCGATGTGAATTCGAAGAAATAAATGTCCCTAGGGTTTGAGGTACATCATTTCCGACAATAGAGTAAGCGGCTAAACAAAAGCCGATCACCATCAAAATCTCGATTGTCATAAAAACAAACCTATACGCGAGGAGATTTCAGCATTGCTGAAAAGTTGGCCCAAGATTATGACGGTTTTATTTCATTTTAATGACAAAAATGTCATATATGCGGTCACCTTACAAAAAAGAGCACCGAAGTGCCCTGAGTCTAAAAGCTTTTGGTTACTTGAGATTTAATTGATAAATCGTGGTGCTGCCACTGACTTCATGGCCGACCACCAAGAGTGGTTTCTTATTCGGGGAGTCTTTGGCGGGGATAAATACCAAACCTTCCGGTCCTAAATCACCGGCTTGTCCCATTTCAATCTGCGCTGTGGTTGCTTTAAAATCACGTGAATTAATATATTGCACGAAGATTGGTGATGCAGGTGTAGACACATCATAGACCATGATGCCACCGACACGCTCCAGCCCAATAAAGGCAAAGGTTTTTTGACCAATCTGCCCCAAGGCCACCCCTTCAGGTTCCGGCCCTTTATTGTCACTGCGATTATCCAGTCCGGCTTCTTCATGATTAAAGTTGAAAATCTCAGGATGATGTTTGGCAATATACTGCTCAAACTGATCGCCCGAATCCCATACCAGTTCTAAACCGGTCTGCTGATCATTTTCCACCCAGATACTGACCGAGCGTGTACCAAAGCTATATAAATGATCATAGACCAGATTGCCCCGTTCATTCAGTTTGGCTGTACCATCGGCATTTTTTTGATAGCCTTCGGTCCACGTAATATTTAAACGGCCCAACAGATGATCTTCACGGCAGTCTTTGGCATCCCCTACAATAGCACCGCAGTAGGCAAAGTTAGTTGGATTGAGTTCTGCACCTTTGGCCAATACCCGAAGATGAGCTGGTAAATCATCACCCAGACGGCGGTCAAAGCCTTTAGCATGCACCAAGTGTTTCACCCGCCATTCTTCTACAAAGCCTTGGCTGGTATCGTTATTGAAATATGCAGGATTGTTTTCACCCCAGGCACGGGCATCGCCTTCATTGGCAGACACAATATAGGTTTTACCCGCGACCTCGAAACTTGCAATCGCATCTGGCATATATAAGCCACGGACATTGGCCCAAGTTTGAATATCGATTTTGCCTTTACCCTCGACACCATCCGCATCGCTGACATCCATACCATGACCCTTCATGCCATGATCTTTAAAGCCAAATGGATAAACAGCGAGCACCTTGGCAGAAGCCACATCAATTTTGGCCAAGGCATTGTTTTCCTGTAAGGCAACCCAAGCAGTTTTTCCATCTTTTGAAACAGTGATGTACTCAGGTTCAAAATCCTGAGCTGTGCTGGCCTTTGGTCCGAAAATGCGGATGCCCTGTTCACGCAATGCTGCTTCCCATCCATTAAAGGCCTTAAAGTCTGCTGTACGAACGATCGGGGCTTTTAAATTGGCCAGACTAATGACAGACACTGAACCTTCTGGATCGACCTGATAATCATCAGAAGGCTCGCCTTCATTGGCCACCAGCAAGCTTTGACCATCCGGTGTGAAAGTCAACATGTCCGGCAAGGCACCCACCTGTACGTGGGCCAGCTTACTCAGGTCTTTGGCCTGATATAAGGCCACATAGCCAGGATCGGTTTTCACAGCAGCCTGAATCGCAATGGCGACAATGCCATTATGTACCGCGACACTGTTGACCTCAGCCTCTGGCGCAATGTCATCGACCGTGATAGATGTTATTTTTTTCGGCTGATCAGGTTGACTTAAATCCAGTACATCCAATACGCCTTCTTTGGCATTGACCACGAATAGGCGTTGACTCTCGGCATCAAAGGCCGGAATTTCTGCTGCACTTTGCGCAAACATACCCGATTCATAAGCAGCTAATTTGCTTAACTCGATCGAGTTCGGTGTAGCCTCGACGATTGGAACCGGTGTTTCATTTTCATTCTCACTTCCACATGCCACCATCCCCACAGCCAGCATGGCCACTATCAAAGACTTTAATTTTAATTTCATTTTTTTGTTGATCTATCATGAAGAATTCGTGACCAATTTATAACCAGAGCATTGCAGTGCCATGACAGATCGGTTGCAGTTCCTTGACACAACACTGCTATAAAAGTTGAAACGCTTTATATACGACAGACTCGGCTGATTCCTTTAAACTATTAAAAATTTTCAGTTTTCCAGAATTATGAATGCCACGCCTACGCATCAAGCCTTAGATCCCGAGTTTAGATTGTTGGTCTTGTTGGTCTCGATTGGCTTTTTCATGCAGGGGCTGGATACCACCATTATTAATACCGCCTTACCTGCAATTGCCCAAAATTTGCAGGAAGATCCGCTACGCATGCACAGTGTGGTCGTGGCTTATGTGCTGTCTGTGGCGGCCTGCATTCCCTTAAGTGGCTGGCTGGCAGACCGGTTCGGGGTCAGAAATACCTATTTTGCTGCGATTATTATTTTCTCTTTGGCCTCTTTGGGCTGTGCCTGGTCAAGTAGCCTGAATGAATTATTGGTGTACCGGATCTTTCAAGGGATCGGTGGTGCATTATTGCTACCGGTCGGCCGTTTGGCGATGCTGAAGATCATTCCCCGTACCCAATTTCTGGCCGCCATGAGTCTGATGAGTCTGGCCGGTCTGATTGGTCCGTTGATTGGCCCGACCCTAGGTGGCTGGATGGTCGAATATCTGTCCTGGCACTGGATTTTCCTGATCAATCTGCCGATTGGCTTGCTGGGCGCACTGATTACCTTTAAGGCCATGCCGAATGTACTTGAACCTACAGTCGCCCATTTTGATTATTGGGGCTTTATCTTGCTGGTCGTGGCCATGGTGGGCCTCTGTCTCGGAATTGAAAATTTTGCCAGTCCACACAACTCGCTGTGGTGGAGCCTCAGCCTGATTCTGGCCGGTTTATTGGCCACCCTGATTTATGCCTATCATTCACATACGCATAGCAACGCGCTGTTTCGCAGCCAGCTGTTTAAAAATAAAATTTATGCGATTGGCATTTTGGGTAATTTCTTTGCCCGTCTCGGCGGCAACTCGATTCCGTTTTTATTGCCTCTGATGTTGCAAGTCGCATTCGGTTTTGAACCTTTTATTACCGGTTTATTGATGATTCCGACTGTGCTCGGTTCGCTGGCCTCCAAACCGATTATCCGCAACATCATTCAGCGTTTTGGCTATCGCCGTGTCTTGCTGGTCAATACTTTGCTGGTGGGTCTGTGTATTGCCAGTTTTGCCCTAACCACAGCGGAAACCCCTATCTGGCTCCGTGCGATTCATTTCTTTATCTTCGGCATTTTAAATTCACTGCAATTCGTGTCGATGAATACCCTGACCTTAAAGGACTTAAGCCAGCAGGATGCCAGTAGCGGCAACAGTTTCCTGTCGATGATCATGATGCTGTCGATGAGTATCGGGGTGGCACTGGCAGGAACACTGGTGAACATGCTGAGTGCCTATTACGGCGCCGACAATCTGGTGGCTGCTTTTCATGTGTCACTGATCTGTTTAGGCTGCATCAATATTATTGCGGCCTATATTTTCTGGCATATTCCTAAAAATACCCCGGTTTGATGCGCTATATTCACTTTGGGCTGATTGTAAGTTTTAGGCTAAATCACATATAGGCAAGGACTGAAAATGCAAAAAAATCAGGCTCCGAACAGAGTTCATAAATCGCTCTTGATTGGGCTGGGCATACTGATCACTGTGATTACGATCGCCATGGTTTATCTGTGCCTGATGAAAGCACCGTCTGCCCATGCAGCCGATTATCCTATTCAGGGTTTTGATGTATCGCATCATCAAAAAGAGATTCAGTGGCAGCAGATTTCGCCTGAAAAATACCGTTTTGTTTATCTGAAAGCCACTGAAGGCGGCGACTTTAAAGATACCCGTTTTCAGGAAAATTGGTTGAAAGCACGTGAACGCGGCTTTTTGGTCGGTGCCTATCATTTTTACCGGCTCTGCCGCGATGGCAGCATTCAAGCCCAGAATTTTATTGACTCCGTACCCAATAAACCGGATGCCTTACCGCCAGTAATTGATCTGGAATATGACAGCAAATGCATCAATACCTATTCTAAAGAGCAGCTTTTAAACGAAATTCAGGTGATGCACGATGCCCTGAAAAAGCATTATGGCAAGCAGCCGATTTTCTATATTTCTAAAGCTTTTTATAATATTGTACTGGCAGGACACTTTCCTAACGTACCACTCTGGGTACGTGAATACAAAGGTCTGCCTGATTTAAAAGATCAGCCTAAATGGACGTTTTGGCAACATACCAGTCAGGGGAAAATTCCCGGTATTACCACACCGGTAGACCTGAATGTTTTTTATGGCTCAGAACAGCAATGGCTGGATTTTCTCAAAAAGAATGCAATTGTAGTACCTTCATCTGAGAATAAAGCGAAATAAAGCTAATCGCCTGAAAACAAGTTCTTTATAAAAACAACAAGGAAATAAAAAGATTGAAATGGATAAAAGGCATTTTACTCGGTCTGGTGATTCTACTCCTACTCATCGCGGGTATGCTGGCTTATCTGTTGCAAGCTTCGGGCAAGGTTAGTGACTTTAAAGCGTGGCAGCCGCAAACCGGTATATCCGTTCACGGGCTTACAGTCAAATTTTTTGGTGTGTCCACCCTGTTACTCGATGATGGCCACGATCAGATCCTGATCGATGGTTTCTTTAGCCGGCCATCTTTGCGGCAAGTAATTACTCGACCTATTCAAAGTGATAAGCTGCTCTTAGAACAACTGGTACAATGCCATGAATTGAGCCGAACCCAAGCCATTCTGGTCAGTCATTCTCATTATGATCATGTTCTGGATGTCCCGGCTTTACTAGAGATGCTTCCCGAAACTGCTGTGGTCGGTTCGCCGAGCACCCTGAATATCGCCCGGGCAAATCCCAAAGTTACTCCACAGCAATTACAGCCGATTAAGCCTGGGCAAGTACAGCAATGGGGACATTTCCAGACCACGGCAATTCCCTCACAACATACCCCGCCCACAGCGATAAATGATGATTTAGGCGAAGAGCTGCTGCGGCCTTTAACTCTTCCGGCTAAATTTTCCGAATTTAAGGAAGGTGGCAGTTTCGACTACCTGATTGAGCATGCAGGACATAAAATTCTGGTCAAGGCCAGTACCGGATTTATTCCAGAGCAATTGCAGCATCTGAAAGTCGACACCCTGTTTTTAGGCATTGCCCAGCTTTCCAGACAATCCGATGCCTATCAGCAGCAATATCTGGCTTAAACCCTGAACCTCCTCAAGCTCAAAGTGGTGATTCCGGTGCATTGGGATGATTTTTTTCAGCCGTTAAACCAGCCGCTGCAATTTTTACCCCGTCTTGCCGATGACACTCCAAAAAGTTTGCAACTTCTGATTCAGGCTGCCGAGACACAAGGGACAAAAGTCATTCTGCTCAGCGGACCGCAACCCTATTTACTCAACTCAGCCTTCGCTTCCCAATCCGATTAAAGCCCCTTAAGATAGCGAACATGCGCAAAATTATTCATCTCGATATGGATGCGTTTTATGCCTCGGTTGAGCTGCGTGAACGTCCAGAACTGAAAGACTTACCTGTGGTGATAGCCTCGCATCATCCTCGGGCGGTGGTCGCGGCTGCCTCCTATCCGGCACGGGTTTATGGCCTGCGTTCTGCCATGTCCATGGGGCAGGCGCGCAAACTGTGTCCTCAAGTTATCGTGATTGAGCCAGATTTTGCCAAATACCGGCAGGTATCGGCACAGATTCATCAGATCTTCCAACAATATACTTCCCTGATTGAACCACTGTCTCTAGATGAAGCCTTTCTGGATGTCACAGAAAATTTAAAACAAATCCCAAGTGCTACCGAAGTCGCCATGCGAATTCGCGAGGATATTTTTCAAGCCACCGGATTAACTGCTTCTGCTGGTGTAGCGCCCAACAAGTTTCTCGCTAAAATTGCTTCGGACTGGCACAAACCGAATGGCATCTGTGTGATTAAGCCGTCACAAGTACAGCGTTTTATCCAGGATTTGCCACTGAAAAAAATTCCCGGCGTCGGAAAAGTCACTCAGGAAAAACTGAAAAGCCTGAATCTAGAAACTTTAGGCGATTTACAGCAAATTGATGAAGCCTTGCTGATTCAGCATTTTGGCAAATATGGCCGGCGGCTATTTTTGTATGCTCAAGGCATTGATGAACGACCGGTTGAGGTGGAACGGGAGCGCCAGCAAATTTCCAAAGAAACCACTTTTGATGATGACCTTCATCTAAACCAATGTCGCCCCTATTGGGAACCTTTACTTGGACAAGTATGGCAAAGCCTGCAAAAGAAACAGCTTTCGGCTCGCGGCGTTACGGTCAAATTAAAACTCAAGAACTTTCAGGTGATGCAACACAGTAAAAGTTTTAAACAGGTGCTGCGTAGCCCACAGGAATTAGCCCAAGCCTTGGACTTACTGCTCGACGACCTGCATATTGCTCCGCAGATGCAATTTCGGCTGATCGGCGTCGGCGTGTATCAGCTCAGCGTCCCCGAAACTGAAACCCAGTTATTGCTACTCTAAACCTTTTTTGATCATGTTTTAGGCATCAGTTTAAAAATACGGCAACTTTGTTTTTACATTTTGATTTTTTAGAGTACTCTATCTGCGCAATGCATTATCCATGTATGTGCCGAGATGCTGAAAATCACCTTTACTTTCAGCATGATGTCCTGTGATTAGCGTGACGATCAAATCCGAATATTACAGGGCAACTCTGATGTAACTCATGGAATCCCCTCCTGCATGTCTTCTGTAAATTCTTCTATTGTTCAAGAACAACGCGCACGTAAAGCTGCGTTATCTAGTTTTGTTGGTGCTGTTGTCGATTGGTATGATTTTCTCCTTTACGGCATTGTTGCAGCCTTAATTTTTAAAGATCAGTTTTTCCCCAGTATTGGCGAGAATATGGGCACCCTGGCGGCACTAGCCACATTCGGGGTCGGCTTCCTGTTTCGTCCATTAGGTGGTGTGGTATTTGGTCACTTTGGTGACAAGCTCGGCCGCAAGAAAATGCTGGTACTTACGGTAGTCCTGATGGGAATTTCCACGGTCGGGATTGGTTTGCTGCCAAATTTTGAAGCGATTGGCTGGTGGGCACCGGTACTGCTGGTGTTTTTTCGGGCCTTGCAAGGCTTTGCTGTCGGTGGTGAATGGGGCGGTGCAGCACTCATGGCCGTAGAAAATGCGCCAAAAGGAAAAAAGGCCTTTTACAGCAGTGGCGTTCAGGTCGGTTACGGCGTCGGTCTGGTTCTGGCGACCGGTGCAGTCTCCATTATTATTGCGACACTGGGTGAAGAAGCTTTTGCGGACTGGGCATGGCGTATTCCCTTTTTAGCCAGTATCGTGTTGATCGGCATTGCCATGTGGATTCGCCGTGATCAGGATGAATCTCAGGAATTTGTAGAAAAGGTGGTGAAAGCTGATCATCAACCAGAAAAGCTGCCGATCTTGCAAGCGATTAGCAAACATCCAAAAGCTTTCTTTTATATCATTGCCTTACGTCTGACTGAATTGCTGACCATGTATCTGGTTACCAACTTTGCCCTGAACTATTCCACCAGTAACCTGGGCATGGACAAACAGTTCTTTCTGAATATCACCCTGATGGTCGGGGCCATTAGCTGTTTCAGTATTCCCTTCTTTGCCTGGCTGGCGGATAAATTCAATCATCAGAAAATGTGTGTCTGGGGTGGTTTGATTGGTGCGCTTTCAGCCTTTCCATTCTTTATGGCGCTCGATGCACAAAACACCTGGATGATTATCATGGGGGCAATTTTACTGGCGAACGTCGCACACGATATGGTGGTCAGTGTCCATCAACCGATTTTCACCTCCCTGTTTGGCACAGAATACCGCTACAGCGGTGCCGGAGTTGGCTATCAGGTGGCGAGCATCATTGGGGGTGGTTTTACCCCATTTATTGCAGCGGCACTGGTGATTTGGGCGGATGGTTCATGGCATTATGTAGCCATCTATCTGGCGGTGGGTTGTCTGCTGACTGCACTGGTCGCAGCCCTGATGCCCAAAACTCAGGATGAACAACATGACAGTTGAACGTTTACACGTCTCGAAACGCTTTTCGGAAATTGCTATTGCCGGTAATCTGGTGCATCTTGCCGGCCAGCTGGCCACAGATGTCGAACTGGATATTAAAGGGCAAACCCAACAGACTTTAGATATTATTGACCAGTTTCTGGCAGATGCCGGCACAGACAAAAGTCACATCATGTCGGTAACTATCTATTTGAAAGATATTGAAAAGGATTATGCAGCCTTCAATGAAGTCTGGGATGCCTGGGTCGCTGATATCGAAGCCCTGCCTCGTACCTGTGTCGAAGCAAAACTCTATGATCCACGGGTATTGGTCGAGCTGACCGTCGTGGCGGTTAAACCGGAATAATGTTTCAAGATCGATACTCATAAAAAAAAAGCATGCTTCTGGCATGCTTTTTTGTTTTAACCGACTGCTTTAATTTTACTGCGCTCTAAATCCGAATATAAATAATATTTTTTCAGATCATTGCTAACTGTATATTTGGGCATTTTCTGCATTTGCGCTTGCTCCTGCAAGAAGTCCTGGCGCAACTGATAATATTCCGGCACATCCTCGTAGCGAATCACCCGATAACCGGCCATGGTTAGTAATGCATCCTGAAAACCCGTCTGCTGGGGACGCTTTAAGATTAAGGGATCATCCACTCCCACCACGGCCAGAATCTGGTGCTGTTGGTCCAGAATTACAAAATCTGCAGTCAGGTTGCGGTACTTATGTCGAGTCCGGTTAAATTTAGTCGTCATTAAGGCATCATAGGAAACATGTGCCAGAATAATGTATTCAGGTAATACTTCTCTCAGGCGAGTGAAGGTCAATTGCTCATTCAGGTTAAAAATAGCACGCTGCTTTAACGCGCTGTCTTGTGGTTTGGAATTATTTCCGAGCTTTTTCCATGCCATGAGCACGACACAGAAGAGCAGGAAACTCCCAATCATAATATAGGTGGTCATGCCTAAATCCTTGCATTCTTATAATCATTTTTGTTTTATTGTTGTGCAGTATAAACCCACGCTTTATTTTAAATAGAGCTAACAACTAATCTGTTTAAATACCCATACAACTGGTATCAAAACTCGATTCTGTGTTACCTAAAGTGACATCTCTCTGGATGCCAATGAAAGTGGATTTAAAGTACTGATAATGCACTCTAAAACATCCATGGAATTGATCGCAATACATATCTGCCCAACTGTAGGACAATTCCGACAAAGTGTTATTTTTATATCACTTTTTTAAAGAACTTAATGCAAATAATATATTCTTTTACACTTTCAACGAACAAGCTCAGGCTACGTTACTTTACCCAAGAGCTAAAAAAAGACACCGAAGTGTCTTTTTATTAACTTAATTATGCACGTGATTTGGGCTTCGCTTTAGGCTTTGGCCCACCAAACGGTTTTTTGGCATCGCCTGTTTCACGCGGCGGCAAACCTGTGTGCTGGGTCAGAATTTGCCCACGTTCAGGACGTTTCTTGGTATTTGAAGGACGAGACTGAGCTTGTGCAGCCTTGCTACGATTCCCTTGCTCACCAGTACGTTTTTGCGAATCACCGGCAACCGTCGAGTTTTTCTTACGCGCCGATTGATACTGACCGTCTGCACTGCCTACAGGCTGATAAGTCGGAATCAAATGCTGTTTCGAGTTACCAATCAAATCCTGACGACCCATTTCTTTCAGGGCTTCACGCAGTAAAGGCCAGTTGTTTGAATCATGATAACGCAAGAAAGCTTTGTGCAAACGACGACGCTTCTCACCTTTCACAATGTCAACATTTTCAGTATAACGCGCCACTTTCGCCAGCGGGTTTTTACCCGTGTAATACATAGTAGTTGCAGTCGCCATCGGTGATGGATAGAAGGTCTGTACCTGATCGGCACGAAAACCATTCTTCTTCAACCAAATCGCCAGATTCATCATGTCGTAATCGGTGGTGCCCGGATGCGCCGCGATGAAGTAAGGAATCAAGTATTGTTCCTTACCGGCTTCTTTACTGTAACGATCAAACATTTGCTTGAAGCGGTCATAGGTACCAATACCCGGCTTCATCATTTTATTGAGTGGACCTTTCTCGGTATGTTCAGGCGCAATTTTTAAGTAACCACCGACATGATGGGTGACAAGTTCTTTGACATATTCAGGGTTTAAAACCGCAAGGTCATAACGTAGGCCTGAACCAATCAGAATTTTTTTAATGCCTGGTAAAGAACGTGCTTTACGATATAACTGCGTCAATGGCGCATGGTCGGTATGCAGGTTTTGGCACACGCCCGGGAATACACATGACGGTTTACGACAGTTCTTTTCAATCTCAGGATCTTTACATGCCAGACGGTACATATTGGCTGTTGGGCCACCCAGGTCCGAGATAATGCCAGTAAAGCCTGGAGCCGTATCACGGATTTTTTCCACTTCACGCAGAATTGATTCTTCAGAACGGTTCTGAATAATACGACCTTCATGTTCCGTAATTGAACAGAAGGTACAGCCACCAAAACAGCCACGCATGATATTCACAGAGAACTTGATCATGTCGAATGCCGGGAAACGTGCATTGCCATAAGCAGGGTGCGGCAGACGTGCATAAGGCAGGTCAAACACGTAATCCATTTCTTCGGTAGTCAACGGAATTGGCGGTGCATTCAACCAGACATCACGTTCACCATGCTTTTGCACCATGGCACGCGCATTCCCCGGATTGGTTTCCAGATGCAGAATACGGTTGGCATGTGCATAAAGCACTGGATCTGCAGCAACTTCTTCAAAAGCAGGCAAACGAATTACGGCCAATTCGCGCGGCGGCAACTTATGTTTAATCGCTTTAGAAGCCGGTTGCAGTTGCACAATTTGCGTATCAGGATCTAAGTCATCCCCTGCTCGCACAATCGGATTGGCTACATGTTCTTTTTGGAAACCTTGGTACTGGCTAGAATCCTTCCCTTGTTCAATCTCACAACCCTCGATATCTTCAGTCATGACATAAGGGTTAATAATTGGATCAACACGGCCAATCGCATCCACATCATTCGATGCAATTTCCACAAATTTGGCTTTAGAGGCACGGTTGTGTTTATTCACAATAAACGCTGTACCGCGAACATCAGTAATCTCGTGAATTTTCTCGCCACGCGCCAGACGATGCATAATTTCAGTGATTGAACGCTCACCATTACCGTACATCAAAAGATCGGCTTTCGAATCCATCAAGACTGAACGACGGACTTTGTCTGACCAGTAATCATAGTGTGCAATACGACGTAACGATGCTTCAATACCGCCGAGCAATACCGGTACATCTGGATAAGCTTCACGAACACGCTGACAATACACGGTTGCCGCACGGTCTGGACGTTTGTTTGGCTGGTTGTCTGGTGAATAGGCGTCATCAGAACGGATTTTACGGTCAGCCGTATAACGGTTGATCATAGAATCCATATTCCCTGCTGTTACACCCCAAGCAATATTCGGTTTACCCAGAACGCGGAACGCATCCACGCTGGTCCAGTCTGGCTGTGCAATAATGCCGACACGGAAGCCTTGTGCTTCTAGGGTACGGCCAATAATGCCTGAACAGAAAGATGGATGATCGATATAAGCATCGCCACAAACTAAAATAAAATCACAGCTGTCCCAGCCGAGTTGATCCATTTCCTCGCGTGACATCGGCAAAAATGGCGCAGGGTCAAAACAAGACGCCCAATATTTGTCGTAATCAAACAACGCTTTTGGCGCAGTCTGCATGGTATAAGCAGTAGACATGGCTAGCAATTCTCGGCTGGCAGATGGTAGGAGATCTAAAAATAAGATCAAAGATGAAAGCCGATTATTTTACCATGAATCAGCTCTAGCTTGCTTGATTATAATTTATACAAAATCAGAGACTAACTGAATCACGCTTTATTTATCACTTGAATCTAAAGTTTAAATATATCAAAAAAGAAATTTATTTTATTTATGAGGAGAAAAGCTTGGAAATAATCTCTAATTTGAACGGAGTTTTAAACTAAATGACAAACCAGTCAATAATAATGCGGCAATAAACACAGTTAATCCTATCCAGCCATAGTTCTCCCACACCAATCCGCTTGAGCTCCCCCACACACTTGAACCCAGGTAATAGCAAAATAAATACAGCGACGAACCGACTGCCCGATACTGTAAGGACTGGATCGACACCCAGCTACTGGCAGTCGAATGGGCAGCGAAAAAAGAAAAAGTAAAAATCAGCAATCCGATAAAAACAATAACCAACTGATTGATCAGCATCAGCGCCAAGCCCACAAGCATCATCAGGATCATGGCTGCCAATATATTGAATTTGCCATAATGCCGTCCCCAATGTGCTGCTCGAGGGGAGCTATAAATACCAGCCAAATAAGTAATTGAAATCACGCCAATCCAGACATGAGATAACTCAAATGGCGCTTGGATCAAGCGATAACTCAGATAATTAAATACCGAGACAAAGCAGCCCATCAAGATAAAACCTTGCAGGAATAAAACCCGAAGTTTCGGATCAGCCAGATTGTGTCTAAATGAGTTTTTAAAACGATTGAGCTTGATTGGATAGGCTTTAAAATGTTGCGAAGCGGGTAATAGGTAATAAAATAAGCCTGCAATACAGAGATTTAAAATACCAATCAACAAAGTAGCAGATTGCCAAGAGATAAAATCAACTAAAACTCCGGCAATTAAACGCCCTCCCATACCACCTATCGCTGTGCCAGAAATATATAAGCCCATGGCAAAACCGATATCTTTTTCTGCAATTTCTTCCCCGATATAAGTCATCGCGACCGCAGCGACACCACTGACTGTCAATCCAATCATTACTCGTGTGGTCAGAAACACGGACCAGATCGGCAATATTGCACTTAATAGTAATAATACTGAGACTGAAAATAGAGACCAGACCATAATCGGCTTACGACCAAATCGGTCCGAGATCAGCCCAGTAAAAATAAGACCAACTGCCAAGGCAATGGTAGAAAAAGATAAAGGGAAACTGCTTTGAGTCGGGCTGACCTGGAAATAATCAGCCAGAATCGGCATCATGGGCTGTACGCAATACAGTGATGAAAAAATGGCAAAGCCAGCAAGAAATAAGGAAAAAAGCACTGCTTTAAAAGCAGAAGAGCCATATTCAATATGGCTTGAAGATGAATTTGAGGACATATCCGCTCCATAGACCGGTTCAGTATACGCCTCTCAATTTTGTTTTTATGTGATGTTTCAGTCGAAATAGCACATAAACAACTGTTATTTGACTAAAATCCCACGCATAAAAAAAACACCCCCGGCCTTATGGTCGGGGGTGTTTA